>NZ_JBBWCB010000039.1:0-46627 GCF_039888995.1 Pseudomonas rossensis
ACGCTGGTGACTTGGAGGTGAAAGTCCTCTACACACCCGGCAAGGGGAAGTGTTAGCCAGAGGCAAGGGTGTCGCGGGCGACTGCGAATCTGAAGGAAGCCCGAGGCAAAATGCTGGCCTGACGAACAGGAAGCGGATTAGGCGGTGCAGCGGGGTAAGGTAGCCAAAATTGCCAAAGCCCAATACTTGCACGGAACGCTGTGACGTAGATCCGACAGGCATAAGCAGGAAGGTCGCGCGAATTACCCTGGGAGATCTGTTTAGCCTGCCATGTGCTACCGGCGTCGCGAGATGACGGGATGGGCGACAGAAGTCAGCAGAGGCCGTAGTAGTTGCTCGAAACCGGAGCAATGAAGGGCTGAACCTGCCATGAGTGGATAGTCGGGTGTGATCTCTGTTGGAGCGTAAAGCAGAAACTCCGCATAGCGGGGGTCGAGACCATCAGGAGGTAGGAGCCGGAAGCTCCGAGGGCCGATCTGGGCGCTTAGATACCGCAGGCGACACATCAACGGAACCAAGCTCGCTGACGTTGTTTGTCAGTAGGCAGGAACCGCCGTATACGGAACCGTACGTACGGTGGTGTGAGAGGACGGCGGGGGCAACCCCGCCTCCTACTCGATCCCGGAATTTGCCGACTGCCCTCAATAAATAAGTTTCGCGACTGATAACCTGTTGCAGAACCGGCCTGTGCTTTCCCAGTCTTACGTACAGGCCCTAACCCGCAGTGAGGAAAAGCATGAAGTCGCGCATCTGGCGTTTGGCCGGTGTTGGTTTGCTGTGTGTAAGTGTCACTGCGCAATCGCTGGCCGATGAGCCGCAAAATCGTGGCCCCGATGGCGGTCAACGCGGGTCGGACGACCACCAGGGCAACAATCAGGGGCATGGCGGCAACAATCAGCCACGCCCGCAGAACAACGACATCATTCGTGGCGACAACAGTCGCCAGTTCGAGCACAACGACCAGAATCAGAGCGACGGTCAACGGCAGAACCGTGCGCCGCACGACTACAACAGTCCGGTTCGACCACCGCCCCCACCGCCGCAGCTACCGGCCAATGACCTGCCGATTCAGGGCCGGCCCGACACCGTGCGCCAGACCCAGCAGCCACAGCGTGGTTACTACCAGGACGTGCCGCGGCGCAACGATAACAACCAGCATTGGCAGAACAACGGTCCGCGTCCCGATGACCATCGCTGGGCCGGTCGCCCGGACGGGCACGGTAATGGCTGGGGCGCCGGCCCGCAGTATCGCCCCGGTCATGTGATCGATCGTTTCCCCGACCGTGATTACCGTGTGCCGTACCGTGGTCAGGATTTCTTCTACTCCGGCGGCTACTGGTATCGTCCGCTCGGTCCGCGTTATGTGGTGGTTCAGCCGCCACGCGGGATTCGCGTCAGCTACTTGCCCGATTACGCGCGTGAAGTGTGGATCGGCGGTGCGCTGTTGTTCCTGGCGGCCGGTTCCTATTACGCCTATCAGGAAAGCACTCAGGATTACGTCGTGGTCGAGCCGCCCGTGCAACCGCAGCCGCAACCAGTCAGCAATAGTTTTGACGTGGTGGCGTATCCGGCCAGCGGTCAGTCGCCGGAGCAGGTCAACCAGGACGGTTACGAGTGCTATCAATACGCGGTGCAGCAGAGTGGCTTCGATCCGCGAACGGCCACCTACCAGCCGGCCCCGTCGGTGGTGCAAGCCTACCGACAGGCCCAGGGCAATTGTCTGAGCAGTCGCGGTTATCAGGTTTCTTTCTGAGCCTTGCCAGCCAGTACCACTTCCTGCGGGTCGGCGTGCACAAGCACTTCGGCTCGCGGGTAGGCGGCGTGAATGGCATCGGCGGCTTGATCGCTGATGCCGTGAGCGACTGACAGGGTCAAATCCCCTGGCAATTCCAGGTGCAACTGCACGAACCACTGGTTGCCGGAAACCCGCGTACGCAGGTCGTGCGCCCCCAATACTCCCGGTACGCCGCAGGCCAGTTCGAGCATGTGCTGGCTGACGTCCGACGGCAGTTCTTCATCCATCAGCACCGTAAAACTTTCCCGGGCGATCTGAATCGCGCTCCATAGAATGTAGGCGGCGATCCCCAATCCGAACCAAGGGTCGACCTGATGCCAGCCAAACCCGGCGAGCACCAGCGCCACCAGAATGCTGCCGTTGAGCAGCATGTCCGAGCGGTAATGCAGGGCGTCGGCGCGCACCGCGTTGGAACCGGTCGCCTTGACGACCCGATGTTGCAACATCAGCAGGGCCAGGGTCAGTGCCAGGGAAAACACAATCACCCCGATACTGATCCATGGCGCCCCCACTGGTTCCGGGTGTTTCAGTCGATCAATCGCCTGCAAGGCAATCAGCACCGCGCTGCCGCCAATGAACAACGCCTGAGCCATGCCCGCCAGCGACTCGGCCTTGCCGTGCCCGTAACGGTGATCATCGTCGGCCGGGCGCAAGGCGTAATGCACAGCGAGCAGGTTGAGCAGCGAGGTGACACCGTCGAGGGCCGAGTCGGTCAACCCGGCGAGCATGCTGACCGAACCGCTCAACCACCAGGCGATGGCTTTGGCGACGATCAACGTGCATGCCACCGCCACCGAGGCACGGGTCGCCAGCCGCAGCAGGCGGGCATGTTCGGAGCTTGCAATCATAGGGGCGGCTTGTCCTTTAAGTGTTCCTTCACCGGCACGGATTACGCGGCAGGTTGCAGGCCGAACATGGCCAGTTGCTGCGCGCTGCCCTTGTGCTGGATCAGGCGTGGGTCGTCCAGCGGGAAGCTACGTCCCAGTTCGGTTTCGAGAATAGTCTGCAACTTGTGGTTATCGACCTTGCCGTCGGCGCCGATGGCTTCCTTGAGTTTTTCCGGGGCCACTTGGGCGGTCTTGCCGGGCTCGAAGTAAATCGCGCCAGTGGCGAAGTCCACGGCAAACGCGATCAGGCCGGGGATGATGTAGAACAGCAGGCCCACGGCATCCAGCGCGGCGATGGCCGGGTCGATCTTGCCGTCGATCTGGCCACGACGGTCAGGGTAGAAAATCGATCCGCAAGCGGTCACCTGGGTCAGCAACGTCGCGACCAATACACCGCCAATCAAGCGAAAGGGAACACGCATATGAAATCTCCTGAGTCATCTGGAAAACGAAGGGGCGTCTATATGAATTAGGACCACGACGAACGCTAGGCAGTTCGCCGTTATACTCGGCCCTCTGTTTGGGAGCCAGCATGATTTCTTTGCCGATTGATGAAGTTTTACCCGCCCTGCGTGAAGCCTTGGCTACACGCCACGAAGCCGTGCTCGAAGCACCGCCCGGCGCCGGTAAAACCACCCGCGTGCCGTTGGCCTTGCTCAACGAGCCCTGGTTGGCCGGGCAGACCATTCTGATGCTTGAACCGCGCCGTTTGGCTGCGCGGGCAGCAGCGGAGCGGCTGGCCAGTGAGCTGGGCGAGAAGGTCGGCGAAACCGTCGGTTATCGCATTCGTCTCGACAGCAAAGTCGGCCCCAACACTCGCATCGAAGTGGTCACCGAAGGGATTCTCACCCGGCGCTTGCAGGACGACCCGGCGCTCGAAGGCGTGGGGTTGCTGATTTTCGATGAATTTCACGAGCGCAGCCTCGACGCCGATCTGGCGTTGGCCCTGAGCCTGAATGGCCGCGAGCTGTTTCGTGACAATCAGCCGCTGAAAATCCTGTTGATGTCGGCAACGCTGGAAGGCGAACGCCTGGCCGGGTTGCTCGATGACGCGCCGATCCTGCGCAGCGAAGGCCGCATGTACCCGGTGGCGATGCGTTGGGGCCGGCCGTTCCAACCTGGCGAATTCATCGAGCCGCGCGTGGTGCAAACCATCCTCGAAGCCTTGAACGATGAAACCGGCAGCGTGTTGGTGTTCCTGCCGGGGCAGGCGGAAATCCGTCGCGTGCATCAACAGTTGGCCGATGCACTGGGCGAGAGCACACAGGTTTTGCTTTGCCCGTTGCACGGCGAACTCGATCTGGCTGCGCAACGCGCCGCGATTGATCCCGCGCCTGTCGGCAAACGCAAAGTGGTGCTGGCCACCAACATCGCCGAGACCAGCCTGACCATCGACGGCGTACGCGTGGTGATCGATGCCGGGCTGGCGCGGGTGCCGCGTTTCGATTCGGGCAGCGGCATGGCCCGCCTCGATACTCAGCGTATTTCCAAAGCCAGCGCCACTCAGCGCGCGGGCCGGGCAGGGCGGTTGGAACCGGGTGTGTGTTATCGCTTGTGGTCGCAGGATCAGCACGAGCAACTGGCGGCCTACGCCAGCGCGGAAATCCTCTCGGCGGATCTTGCCGGACTTGCTTTGCAGCTCGGCCGCTGGGGCGTGACGCCGGGGCAATTGGTGTGGCTCGACGTACCGCCCGCGGCGGCATATGCGCAGGCTCAGGACCTGCTTGATCGCCTGGGCGCATTGGACGGCGAAGCGCTGACCCATCACGGTCAGGCCATGGCCGAACTGCCGGCGCATCCACGTATCGCGCATTTGCTGTTGCGCGGTCAGGCGCTCGGCTTGGCCAACATGGCCTGCGATGTCGCGGCCTTGCTCGGCGAGCGAGATATTTTGCGTGGCGCCGGGGCGGATCTGCACAGCCGATTGGTGCTGTTGTCCGGCGAAGAACGCGCCGCACGCGGCGCTCAGGGTGGCGTGCAACGTGCCCGGCAATTGGCGCGGCAGTATCGCGGTTACCTGCGGGGTAAAGCGTCGGAACCGGTCGGCGATCCGGATCATCCTCGCTGGCTCGGCGCACTGCTGGCGTTAGCCTATCCCGACCGTGTTGCCCAGCAGCGTCGTGCCGGTGGCGCGGAGTATCGCCTGGCCAACGGTCGCGCAGCGCTGTTTGCCGAAGCCGACAGTTTGATGAAACAACCGTGGCTGGTGATCGCCGATCTCGGCAGCCGGCAGGGTCAGCGTGAAGAACGCATTTATCTGGCGGCGGATTTCGATCCTGCGCTGTTCGATTCAGTGCTGGCCGAGCAGGTTCGCTTGGTCGATCAACTGGATTGGGACGAGCGCGAAGGCGTGTTGCGCGCCGAGCGTCAGCGTAAGGTCGGTGAATTGATCCTCAGCCGCGAGCCGTTGACCGGACTCGATGAGACCGCTCGCAGCCAGGCGCTGGTGAATCTGGTGCGGCGCAAAGGTCTGGAACTGTTGCCATGGACTCCGGAGCTGCGTCAGTGGCAGGCGCGGGTTGCGTTGTTGCGGCAGCTGGATCTCGGCAGTAAGGAGCAGAGTGAATGGCCGGATGTCAGCGACGCCGCCCTGCTCAAAAGCCTCGAACATTGGCTGATGCCGTACTTGGGCAAAGTCTCGCGGCTCAGCCACTTCGCCAATCTGGACCTGTCGAGCATCGTCCATAACCTGTTGCCGTGGCCACTGCCGCAACGGCTGGATGAACTGGCGCCGCATCATCTGAGCGTGCCGTCAGGTTCATCGATTCGTCTGGATTACAGCGAACAGCCGCCGATTCTGGCGGTGCGGTTGCAGGAGTTGTTCGGCTTGGCCGAGACCCCGCGGATTGCCGGTGGCCGGCAGGTGGTCAAACTGCATTTGCTGTCCCCGGCGCGACGGCCGGTGCAGGTGACCCAGGATCTGGCGAACTTCTGGCGCAGCACGTATGCCGAGGTGAAGAAGGATTTGAAAGGGCGCTATCCGAAGCACTACTGGCCGGATGATCCGCTGGTGGCCGAAGCGACCGCGCGGATCAAACCCCGTAAAAGCTGAAGATCAAAAGATCGCAGCCTCGTTTCACTCGACAGCTCCTACAAGGGATACGCGGTACATGTAGGAGCTGTCGAGTGAAACGAGGCTGCGATCTTTTGACGTTGATGTTCAAGAGGCGGCCTTCGCGGTGAGCTGCTCCCGACAATAATCGGCAAACAACTGCGCCGGTTTGGTCAACTGCCCGCGCTTGAGCCACGCCGCCACCAGCCCTGAGCCGGTGACGTCTTCGACGATGTCCACGCATACCACTTTCTGGCCGTCATAGGTGCATTCCGAATGCGGCCGGGTGACCAGGATCGAGAAGCCGAACCCTTGCCCGACCATTCCCCGGACCATCTCGATCGACGGTGAGCTGAAGGCAATGTTCGGCGTCAGCCCCAACTCTTCGAACAGGCTGACGAAGTAGGTCCGGCTCGGTTGCACGTCCAGCAGAATCATCGGCTCCAGGCACAGATCGCGCAGCGATACTTGCTTGAGCTGGGCAAAGCGATGATCCGCCGGCAGCAACGCGTAAGGCCGTTGCGCCGGCATCAAGGGTTCGGTCTGGATGGTGGCGTCGAGGTCGTGTTCATACAGGATCGCCAGGTCGAAGGTGCCCGAGGTCAGGCCTTGCACCAGCTCTTGCTGTTCGCCGTCGCGGATACGGATTTTCACCCCGGGATACAGCGCCGAGAACCCGGCAATCAACTGCGGCAGGTACAGCGGCGCGACCGTTTCGAAGCAGCCGATATCGATTTGCCCGGCCACCACATCGTTGTCGGCCAGGGCGTTCTGTTCGAACTCCTTGGCCATGCGCAGCAGTTCCTGGGCCTTGCGGTAGAAGCGTGCGCCGCTGGGGGTCAAGGACACGCCCTGGGCGTGATGACGGATCAGCAGTTGCACGCCGAAGCTGTCTTCCAGGCCTTTGATCGCCGTGGAGATGGCCGGCTGGGCGATGTACAGCTTGCGCGACGCTTCGGCGACGCTGCCGCATTCGACGGTGGTGATGAAGTACTTCAATTGACGCAGGTTGTAGGCAGCCACGGCAAACCTCGGGGTGGATGGACTCGACATCCAGGCAATTTTTGCGCCGACTGCATCCGTTCTGACGACGGTGTTGTTATGCCTGAACAATAACCACATACCGCGCCACCGGGGAGATTGGCTGCCCAGTTTTTTCATGGTCTGCGAAGACATTTTTACTATTTTTCCTTGACGCAGGCCTGGGCCACCATCCAATCCACAAGAAAGCCCATGGAGCATCTGAACGTGTTCGAGCTTACATTCTGGCAAAACAAAGCCGCTGCGCTGCGGTTTCCCGATCAGGCCGTGATCGACGGCAAGCCCCGTGCGGCTCAGTCGGGGCAGACCTTCGCCGCGATCAACCCCGCCACCGGCCAGTGCCTGGCCAACGTGGCCGCGTGCGGCGAAGAAGACGTAGACGCCGCGGTGCGCAATGCGCGGCAAGTGTTCGAGGCCGGAACCTGGTCGGCGCGTTCGCCGAATGAGCGCAAGCAAGTGCTGTTGCGCCTGGCCGATCTGATCATGATCCATCGCGAAGAACTGGCGCTGCTCGATTCTCTGAACATGGGCAAACCGGTGATGGACGCCTACAACATTGACGTGCCGGGCGCCGCCGGGGTGTTTCGCTGGTACGCCGAAAGCCTCGACAAACTCTACGACCAGATCGCCCCCAGCGCGCAGAACGTGTTGGCGACCATCACCCGCGAATCGCTGGGCGTGGTTGCGGCCGTGGTGCCCTGGAATTTCCCGCTGGACATGGCTGCATGGAAACTCGCGCCAGCGTTGGCGGCGGGTAATTCGGTGATCCTCAAACCCGCCGAGCAGTCACCGTTTTCCGCCCTGCGTCTGGCCGAGCTGGCGCTGGAAGCCGGCCTGCCAGCCGGCGTGCTGAACGTGTTGCCGGGGCTCGGCGAGCAGACCGGCAAAGCCCTCGGTCTGCACCCGGACGTCGATTGCCTGGTGTTCACCGGCTCCACCGAAGTCGGCAAGTATTTCATGCAGTACGCCGCGCAATCGAACCTCAAACAGGTGTGGCTGGAGTGCGGCGGCAAGAGCGCCAATCTGGTATTCGCTGATTGTCAGGATTTGGATCTTGCCGCAGAGAAAGCCGCGTTCGGGATCTTCTTCAATCAGGGCGAAGTCTGCTCGGCCAACTCGCGATTGCTGGTGGAGCATTCGATTCATGACGAGCTCGTCGAGCGCCTCAAAGTACAGGCCGAACGTTGGCAACCGGGTGATCCGCTGGACCCGTCGAGCCGCGCCGGGGCGATTGTCGACAACCGCCAGACGGCACGCATCATGAAGTTCATCCAGCAGGCCGAGCGCCAAGGCGCGACGAAACTTTGTGGCGGTCGACAGTCGATTTTCAACGGCTCCGACAACTTCATCCAGCCGACCATTTTCACCGGTGTGAGCCCGGACATGCCGCTGTTTCGCGATGAAGTGTTCGGCCCGGTGCTGGCGGTCACGGCGTTCGATGACGAGGCCCACGCCTTGCAACTGGCCAACGACAGCGTCTACGGTTTGGCCGCGTCGCTGTGGACCGACGACCTCAATCGCGCCCACCGCGTGGCGCGGCAATTGCGAGCCGGCACGGTGTCGGTCAACAGCGTCGATGCGCTGGACGTGACCGTGCCTTTCGGTGGCGGCAAACAATCCGGTTTCGGCCGCGACCTGTCGCTGCACTCATTCGATAAATACACCCAGTTGAAAACCACCTGGTTTCAGCTGCGCTCATAACAGCCGCTAATAACAAAACGGAGAACTGGCGATGACCACACCACGTGAAACCCGCGACTACCAGGCCGCCGATGCTGCGCACCACATCCACGCATTTGTCGATCAAAAAGCGCTCAACGATGAAGGGCCCCGAGTGATGGTCCGTGGCGAGCGCCTGCACCTGTGGGACAACGATGGTCGGCGTTACCTCGACGGCATGTCCGGGCTGTGGTGCACCAACCTCGGTTACGGGCGCAAGGACCTGGCCGCCGCCGCATCCCGGCAACTGGAGCAGTTGCCGTACTACAACATGTTTTTCCACACCACCCACCCGCAGGTCATCGAGCTCTCGGAGCTGCTGTTCAGCCTGTTGCCGGGGCACTACAGCCACGCGATCTACACCAACTCCGGCTCCGAGGCCAACGAGGTGCTGATCCGCACCGTGCGTCGTTACTGGACGATCCTCGGCAAGCCCGAGAAGAAAGTCATGATCGGTCGCTGGAACGGTTATCACGGCTCGACCCTGGCGGCGACGGCGCTCGGTGGCATGAAGTTCATGCACGAAATGGGCGGCATGATTCCCGACATCGAACACATCGATGAGCCGTACTTTTTCGCCCACGAGGGCAACCTGACCCCGGCTGAATTTGGCCTGCGGGCGGCGCAGCAGCTGGAAGCGAAGATTCTCGAACTCGGCGCGGACAAGGTCGCCGGGTTTATCGCCGAACCATTTCAGGGTGCTGGCGGGATGATCTTTCCGCCCGAAAGTTACTGGCCGGAAATTCAGCGGATTTGCCGTAAATACGACGTGCTGTTGTGCGCCGATGAAGTGATCGGTGGCTTCGGTCGTACCGGTGAATGGTTCGCCCACGAACACTTCGGTTTCGAGCCGGACACGCTGTCGATCGCCAAGGGTTTGACCTCGGGTTACATCCCCATGGGCGGTCTGATTCTGTCGAAGAAAATGGCTCAGGTACTGGTGGAACAGGGCGGGGTGTTTGCCCACGGCTTGACCTACTCCGGACACCCGGTGGCAGCGGCGGTGGCCATCGCCAACCTCACGGCATTGCGCGATGAAGGGGTGGTGGCGCGGGTCAAGGATGACATCGGGCCCTACCTGCAACAGTGCTTGCGCGAGGTGTTCGGCAATCACCCGTTGGTGGGCGATATTCAGGGTGTCGGGATGGTGGCGGCGCTGCAATTGGCTGAAGACAAAACCAGTCGCAAGCGCTTTGCCAATGAGAACGACATTGCCTGGCGTTGCCGCACGATTGGCTTTGAAGAGGGGGTGATTATTCGCTCGACGCTGGGGCGGATGATCATGGCGCCTGCGTTGATTGCCAGTCGTGAAGAGGTTGATGAACTGGTGGGGAAAACCCTGAAAGCCGTTGATCGTACGGCGCAGGAATACGGCCGGATTTAAGAATGCTGGAAGGTCCTGCGGACCTTAATCGCGGGCAAGCCCGCTCCCACAGGTTATGTGTCGTGTCTAACTTATCCGACCGACACACAACCCTGTGGGAGCGGGCTTGCCCGCGATTGCTTTTATCCATTCAACACACATCTCACCTTTTGCACCCACCTCGGGCATCCCCGCCCACAGCGCCCTTTTACAGTGCGCGCTACCCAGTTTTTTCATCGCTCGCCTCGACATATTTCCTAATTTTCCTAATCCCGGCCTTGGGCCAACATCGACTTCGCCAGTCAGCCAAACGCTGCTCGCCGAAAGGTCCATCAGAGACCTCAGGTGGCAGCTCTTCTCCAAGGCCGCTGGCCGTACTGCCCATGACAAAACTAAATCAACAGCTTTGGGAGTGCTCCATGATCAAGTCCTTGCTTACCCGCTTCGCACATCCACTGGCGGTCACCGCCATCGCCGCAACGGTCGCTACCAGCGCCCAGGCCGGCACCCTCTCTATTGGCCACACCACGTGGGTCGGTTACGGCACGCTCTACCTGGCTCGGGACCTGGGCTATTTCAAGGAAAACGGTTTGACCGTCGAATTACCCGTCGTCGAAGAAGCCTCGATGTACATGGCCGCGCAAGCCTCGGGTGAATTGTCGGGCTCGGCGTCGACCATCGACGAAGTGCTCAAGTACCGCCCGCAATTCTGCTTCAAAGCGGTGGCCGCACTGGATGACAGCCATGGTGGCGACGGTGTTTTGGTCGGCAAGGACGTCAAGAGTCTGCAGGAGCTGAAAGGCAAAGCCGTGGCGGTGAACGAAGGTTCGACTTCGCAGTTCTGGCTGTCTTATCTGCTGAAAAAACACGGCATGACCATGAGCGACATCACCGTGCAGAACATGACAGCTGACGATGCCGCTACCGCGTTCATCGCCGGTCGCGTGCCAGCCGCCGTGACCTGGGAGCCGCATCTGTCGATGGTCCGCAATAAGCAACAAGGCAAGGTGCTGATCGACAGCAGCAGTACGCCGGGAGTGATTGTTGACGTGGTCGCGCTCAACTGCACGGTCATCGAGAAGCAGCCGGAAGACGTCAAGGCGTTGGTGGCGGGTCTGTACAAGGCGGTCCAGTACACCAAGGACCATCCGCAAGAAGCCTACAAAATCATGGCCAAAGGCGTTGGCGGTTACCTCGCCGATCCGAAGGAATTGGCCGCAGCCGCGCAAGGCGTGCGTTTCTACGATCAGGCCATGAGCGAAAAACTGCTTGGCTCGCCGGGCAAACCGGGTGACAGCGAACCGCTGATAAAACTGGCCAACGAGACCGCCAGCGAATTGCAGGGCAAACCCTACAACGTCAGCAATGACGACCTGATCGACAACCGCTTCGTCAGCCCGCTCTAGGAGGTTTGCATGTTCAAGCGCAATTCATGGCTGAGCCGCTGCATCACGCCCAAGACCGGCCTGCCGGTGTCGGTGATCTGGAGCGCGAGCGGTCTGGCCTGGGTGTTGTTGGTCGGCCTGTGGGCCGGGTTGTCTTACGGCGGCGTGGTGCCGGGCATGTTCCTGCCGACACCGGGCGCGGTGGTCGAGGCCGCCGTGCGCCTGAGCCGCGACGGCACACTGGGCCAGCATGTGTGGGCCAGTCTCGAAGTGGTAATGGTCGGCTTCATCGTGTCGTCGCTGGTGGCGGTGCCACTGGGGTTGCTGATGGGCAGCTTCCGTATCGTTCAGGCGTTCCTTGAGCCGATGGTCAATTTCATCCGCTACCTGCCGGTAACTTCGTTCGTACCGCTGTTCATTCTGTGGATTGGTATCGGTCTGGAGCAGCGGGTTTCGGTGATCATTTTCGGGGTGTTCTTCCAGCAACTGGTGATGATCGCGGACGTGTCCAAAGGCATCTCCAAGGACCTGATCAACGCGTCTTACACCTTGGGCTCGAACCGTCGCGATGCGGTGCTGCATGTGATCGCCCCGGCGTCGTTG
Source organism: Pseudomonas rossensis (assembly GCF_039888995.1). NCBI lineage: Bacteria > Pseudomonadati > Pseudomonadota > Gammaproteobacteria > Pseudomonadales > Pseudomonadaceae > Pseudomonas > Pseudomonas rossensis. Next base: position 11,846 of record NZ_JBBWCB010000039.1, read on the forward strand.
CCGGGTGTGCTCGACACCTTGCGCGTGACCATGGGCTGGGCCTGGACTTACCTGGTGGTCGCCGAGCTGGTCGCGGCTTCCAGTGGTCTGGGTTACTTGAGCCTTAAAGCCATGCGCGGCTTTCAGGTGGATGTGATTTTTCTGGCAATCGCGATCATCGGCCTGCTGGGCCTGGTCACCGATCAACTGTTCCGTTTTCTCCGTCTGAGGATCGCCGCATGGGCTCAGTAAGCGCCGTCAACCCTCGTTTCGTCACGCCACAGGCTGCCCCGGTGCACGCCGCGCCACGGCTGCAAGTGGATAAGGTCAGCCTTCGCTATCAAAAGCCCGACGGTGGAGTGTTCACCGCTTTGGATCAGGTGTCGTTCGAAGTGCCGGATCAGCAATTCGCTGTACTGGTCGGGCCTTCGGGCTGCGGCAAGTCGAGTTTGCTGTACCTCACCGCCGGATTGAATGAGCCCACGGAAGGCGAGATCTACGTCGGTGGCCAGCAAGTTCAAGGGCCGGGTGCGGATCGCGGCATGGTGTTCCAGAGCTATACGCTGTTCCCGTGGCTGACCGTGCGCCAGAACATCGAGTTCGGCCTCAAGCGTCGAGGCATGGCGGCCGCCCTGCGCAAGGAGATCGTCGACTACTACGTCAACGAAGTGGGCCTGGCCGGGTTCGCCGACAACTACGCCAAGCAGCTGTCCGGCGGCATGATGCAGCGTGTGGCAATTGCTCGGGCGCTGGCCAACGACCCACAAATCCTGCTGATGGACGAGCCCTTCGGTGCCCTCGACAGCCAGACGCGCCTGCAAATGCAGCAGCTGTTGTTGCGGGTCTGGGGCAACAGCAAGAAGACCGTGTTGTTCGTGACCCACGATATCGACGAGGCGATTCTGCTGGGCGACCGGGTCTACGTGATGGGCGCTCGGCCGGGGCGGATCAAGCTGATTCTGGACGTGCCGATCGAACGCCCACGGACCCTGGACATGGTCATGGAGCGCTCGTTCATCGACATGAAGCGCAAGATCTTCGGGTTATTGCACGACGAGCTGGAGGAGGAACATTGATTCAGCCCTAGGGCGCTGCAGGCAAGAGGAAACGGGCGATCACCGGCAAGTGATCGGAGATCCGCAAGGTGTCGTCCTGTCTCACCGTCGCCTCGACCCGTTTGATCCGCGGACTGTAGAACAGGTAGTCGACAGTCCGGTCCGGGCCGTTCAAGCCCGGATCATTCGGGTAATGGGTCAACCACCGCGCCCGGTCGATGCCGCTGGCTTCGTTGTTGGTCGGGATCATCGGGTATTTGTCCCACAGCACATGCAGCGCGCTGTCGGCGGCGTACGCCGTGCGTTGCTCGTCGGGCAGGCGTCGATATTGCCCCAGCGGCAACAGGTTGAAGTCCCCACCGATCAACCACGGCGTGCCGCGGCTTTCGAACTTGTCGAGGACTTTGACCATGGCCGCCACCTGGGATTGCAGCGTTTCGTCTGGCGGGATAACACGGTCCAGGTGGGTGTTGAGCACCGCTATCTGACTGCCGTCGCTCAACGGCAGATACGTGACCAACAAGGCGTTTTTCGGTTTGAACTGGCGGGTGACGAAGTTGGCCGGCGCGATCGGTAATTGCAGGCGTTCGGCGTGTTCGATCTGGTAGCGGCTGAGGGTGGCCAGTTGCCGGCCGACGCTGCCAAAGATGTGCGGCTCAGGCACGAAGTCGGCTTTCCAGTCGAAGGCGTGAGTGCTGCACGGATACAGGTCCGCGACTCGCTCCTGAAGCAGTTTGAACTGGTTTTGGTAATCGCTGGGCTTGGCGCCTTCATCGAGCTCCTGCAACAGCACGACGTCCGGTTGCTCGTCGCGGATCACCCGCGCCACTTCATCGAGGCTGAAGGCCATGTCTTCGGACGTGGGTTTTTCGTCATTGCCAGCCGCCAGGTCATTCCAGAACACATAGCGTTTTCCCGCCAGGTACTGGACGTTCCAGGTCATCACCTTCAGCGCTTGACCGGGCACCAGCGTCGGCGCCTGGGCGTTGCAACTGACCGGTAAGGCTTCCTTGGCTTCGGGACGCCAGGTCAGGTTGTAGATCAGCAAGGCAATCAGGCCGGTCACGGTCAACAGGCCCAGCAGGGTGTAGCGCAGTAGACGGGTCATGGTTCGGCTTATAGCGTTACAAAAGTTGACCCGAGCATAACCGAGCGTCGGGTTTAATCCCAAGGGTGAAACGGCCTGCCCATCAATTAGCCGAAACACGCACCCTATAGCAGCTGGCGAAGCCTGCGTTCGGCTGCGAAGCAGCCGTTAGTTCATTCAGACACCGCGTGGTCTCTGGCACACCGTGCATGCCGGATTTACGACTGCTGCGCAGCCGAACGCAGGCTTCGCCAGCTACTACAAGGGGGTGGGTTGTCAGTCAAAGCGGCCCGTCAATTTTCTCGGGCACCTCGTTGATCAGCATGAACAAGCGGAACAGCACAACGCTGACGAACAATTGCAGGAAGCTCTGGGCGCTGTCGATCAGCAGGGAAATCACCGGGTTCTGCGGTTCCGGGTAGACCGCAAGGGTCGCGCCCTTGAGCACCCACAACGGGCCCATTACACAGAGAATGCACACCAGAATGCGCAGAAAATGGCCACGGGTCAGGCGCAGGCTTTCCTTCATCGCCGCCAGCGGGGCGAAGCCGCGCAGCACCAGCAGGTACTCGCCAAACGCCAGGGTCACCATCAGCCAGATGCCCGGGAGGAAATACAGCGACAGGCCGATCAGGATCAGCAGGGTGTTGAGCGCGGTGAGCAGGGCGAAGCGTGGCCACAGGTAGGCCGACCTCGACAACAATTCGCGGTTGCTCGGTGATTCGCCACGGCTGCGGGCATCGAGAAACAGGATCAGCGCGGCGGTGTACAGCGGATACACCAACAAGCCGACCATCACGCTGATGCCGGGGAAGCTGTCCGGCTCGGTGGAGTGGTCGACCACTTGTTGCAGCAGCGCTTCGAAGATCACCAGCGGCAGGCACAGCCGCACGATCTGGCCCAGATTGCGCTTGAAGAAATACAGAGAGTCACGCAGTACATCTAACGAATTCATCAGTCGGTATCGCAGGTTGAAAGCAGTGGCCCACTTTAACCGATGAAGCGCTTTGGGGCGCAAACGTAAACGTTCGGTAAAGACCATTGAAACATCCTGTATCAGCCTCCATTACGGATGAGCACCTTATCCACAGTGGGTAAGGGCGACGATATTCCCGGCAATCTACGAGGTCGCCATGAACAGCGAAGAACAAACCCTGATCGATGGACTGTTTTCCCGGCTGCAACAGGCCGAAACGGACTCAGCCCCGCGCGACGCCCAGGCCGAGGCGCGGATCAAGGAACACCTGACTCGCCAGCCAGCGGCAGGCTATTTCATGACCCAGGCGATTCTGGTGCAAGAGGCCGCCCTCAAAAGCCTCGACGAACAGAACAAACAGCTCGCCCAACAAGTCCAGCAATTGCAGGCCGAGCTGCAATCGGCCAAGGCTCAGCCAGCTGCTCCGGCACCGAGCAGTGGTGGCTTCTTGTCGAGCATCTTTGGTGGCGGTTCCCGTGATCCGCAGCCAGCGTCCACCCAAAGCCCACCCGCATCGAGTGGTGGCGGCTGGCGTGAACCGGCGCGGCCGTCGTTCAATTCGCAGTCGCCACAACAGAACTTCGGTGCGGCGTCGCCTCAGCAGAATTATGCCCCGCAACAGCCTGCCGGCAGCAGTTTCCTCGGGGGGGCGCTGAAAACCGCCGCCGGTGTGGCCGGTGGTGTGATGTTGGCGCAAGGCATCAGCAGCCTGTTCCACCACAATCAGCAGCCGGAAGTGGCTGAAGTCATCAAGGAAGAACCGGCTCAGGTCGCCGATCAGAGCGGTGACAACGGCTCGGGCGAAGATCAGCGCGTGGCTGACAACTCCAGTGATCAGGGCGGCTTTACCGACGCCGACTACAGCGATGACAGCTCATCGTTCTTCGGCGGTGACGACGATTCCTACGTCTGATACGCCATTCGTCCGGAGCGCTACGGCGCTCCGGGCCGATTATTCGCGGAACAATCCTTCAGGCTGGCATACTGGGCAACTTTTCGGGCCTGGTGCCTGATCCTGCCCGCGCTCCGGCGCGCCAACGAGGATGACCGGTGAAAAAAATCGCAGTGTTCGCCGATGTCCAGAACCTCTATTACACCGTGCGTCAGGCCTATGGTTGCCATTTCAACTATGCCGCGCTGTGGGCTGATATCAGCAAGCAGGGCGAGATCGTCGAGGCCTATGCCTACGCGATCGATCGCGGCGACAGCAAACAACAGCAATTCCAGCAGATCCTGCGCAACCTCGGCTTCATTGTGAAGCTCAAGCCCTACATCCAGCGCAGCGATGGTTCGGCCAAAGGTGACTGGGACGTGGGCATCACCCTCGACATCATGGACGCCGCCGATCATGTCGACGAAGTGGTGCTGGCTTCCGGTGACGGTGATTTCGACATGCTGCTGGAGCGCATCATCACCAAGCACGGGGTGCAAGCCGTGGCCTACGGCGTGCCGGGCCTGACGGCCAACTCGCTGATCCGCGCCGCCAGCCGCTACGTGCCGATCGAAGGCGCGTTGCTGCTCAAGAATTGATTTTTACGGAGTTGAAACAGGTTTGGAACGCATAGCAGTCATCGACTTTGAAACCACCGGGATCTCTCCGAGCAGCAGCTGCCGGGCCACGGAAATTGCCGTGGTGATCCTAGAACAGGGGCGCATCGTCGAGCGTTACCAAAGCCTGATGAATGCCGGCGTGCGCGTCCCGGCCTTCATCGAACAACTCACCGGCATCAGCAACGCCATGCTGCGCACCGCGCCATCGGCGGAGCAGGTGATGAACGAAGTCAACGAATTCGTCGGTATCACACCGCTGCTGGCGCACAACGCCGCGTTCGACCAGAAGTTCTGGGACTTTGAGCTGGGGCGTATCAAGCGCACACGCTTGCAGAACTTTGCCTGCTCGCTGCTACTCGCCCGCCGTTTGATGCCCGCCGCGCCGAACCACAAGCTCGGTACTCTCACCACGTTCGCCAACCTGCCTCACACCGGTAAAGCTCACCGGGCCATGGCCGATGCCGAGATGGCGGCCAATCTGACGGCGCATTTGGCCCAGGAGTTGCGGCAGAAGCACGGGTTGCGCGAGTTGTCCCATGATCTGCTGGTCAGCTTGCAGAAAGTGCCGGCGGCGAAGATCAATGAGCACCTCAAACGGCATCGCGGATTCTGAAAACACCGCAAATCCCCTGTGGGAGCGAGCTTGCTCGCGATAGCGATTTATCATTCAACATTGATGTTGACTGACACACCGCCTTCGCGAGCAAGCTCGCTCCCACATTGGATCTTCGGCAACATTAGATGGTCTTTCCATTCCCCTCCAACTGCCCCAACGGCACACGCTTCTCTATCGCGCTCGACAGCACAATCGACGTCTTGCTGAACCCGAACTTGGCGATCCGGTTGATCAACTCTTCCAGCTCCGGCATCGAACCCACCGCCGCTTGCATGATCACGCACGGATCACCCGTCACCCGGTGGCATTCGGTCAGTTGCGGGATTTTGATCAGGTCGTCGTAGGCCTTCTGGTTGCCGTGCTGGTTCAGGCGCAGTTCGATCACGCACTGGATCGGCAAGCCAAGCTTGGCCATGTCGACTTTCGCCTGGTAACCCGTGATGACCCCGCAGGCTTCCAGTTTGGCGACGCGCTCGGCCACGGCCGGGGCGGACAGGTTCACTTTGCGCGCCAGGTCGGCGTAGGACGCACGACCGTTTTCCAACAGGGCGCTGAGGAGCATGCGGTCGTATTTGTCCATCGTCGGACTCCTGAAAAATGACTGACTTTCGAAAACACGGTTTATAGCGATGATCTCCGTGTTTTGAAAAGTGTACCGGCGCTATAAACAGGTTTTGTAACTTATTTTGCGCCGCGGGCCTTTCTAGAATAGTTGTTCACTTGTCTTGCCTACGAGCTGCCCCATGCCTGGCTTACGTCGTTTTCCCTTACCGTTGATCGCTGCCTTTTTCGCGTTGTACGTGATTTGGGGCTCGACTTACCTGGTGATTCGCATCGGCGTGGAGTACTGGCCGCCGTTGCTGCTCGCCGGTATCCGCTTCGTGATCGCCGGGACGTTGATGTACGCGTTCCTGCGTTGGCGCGGGGCGCCGGCACCGACCTGGGAGCAGTGGAAAGCCGCCGGGATCATCGGGATTTTGCTGTTGGCGTGCGGTAACGGCGGGGTGAGCGTGGCCGAACACATGGGCGTCGCCTCGGGTGTGGCTGCGTTGGCGGTGGCGACAGTGCCGCTGTTTACCTTGCTCTGCGGGTATTTCTGGGGCGCGCGTAATACCCGTCTCGAATGGGCCGGGATTGTGCTCGGACTGATTGGCATTGCCATGCTCAACCTCGGTTCCAACCTGCAATCGAGTCCGTTGGGCGCCGCGTTACTGATTTTCGCGGCAGCGTCCTGGGCCTTCGGTTCGGTGTGGAGCAAGCATTTGCCGTTGCCACAGGGCGCGATGGCCAGTGCTGTGGAAATGCTGGTCGGCGGCGTGGCGTTGCTGATCGGCAGTGCGCTGAGTGGTGAGCATCTGGAAGCCATGCCGCCGATCGAAGGCTGGGCGGCCCTGGCCTACCTGACCTTCTTCGGCTCGATCATCGCTTTCAACGCTTATATGTATCTGTTGAAAAACGTGCGGCCGGCGGCGGCCACCAGTTATGCTTACGTCAACCCGGCGGTGGCGGTGTTGCTGGGGATCGTGTTTGTCGGCGAGACCATCGGGATCGAGGAAGCGCTGGCCATGTTGGTGATCATCAGCGCCGTGGTGTTGATCGGATTGCCGCAGTGGCGCCGGGCTCCGGAACGACCTGCTGCCGTGGTGCAGACAGAATCCCGTGTGAATTAGGGTAAACTGCGCGCCATTGCATCTCGTTTTGCACACTTGTTTTGAAAAACCCGCGCTGAATTTTCCTACGGTAATCCCATGACTTTCGCCTCCCTTGGCCTGATCGAACCCTTGCTGCGCTCTCTCGAGACGCTCGGCTACCAGACCCCGACGCCGGTTCAGGCGCAAGCCATTCCGGCGGTGCTGGCCGGTCGCGACCTGATGGCCGCCGCCCAGACCGGGACTGGCAAGACCGCCGGCTTCGCGCTGCCGCTCCTGCAATTGCTGGCCATGGAAGGGCCGAAAGTGGCGTCTAACTCGGTGCGCGCACTGATCCTGGTGCCGACCCGCGAATTGGCCGAACAGGTTCACGAAGCCGTGCGTCAGTACGCCGAGAATCTGCCGTTGAGCACTTACGCGGTGTACGGCGGCGTCAGCATCAACCCGCAAATGATGAAGCTGCGCAAGGGTGTTGACGTGCTGGTGGCGACGCCGGGTCGTTTGCTCGACCTGTATCGCCAGAAGGCCCTCAAGTTCAATCAGCTGCAAACCCTGATTCTGGACGAAGCCGATCGCATGCTTGATCTGGGTTTCTCCGAGGAACTGGGGAATATCTACCGCGTGCTGCCCAAGCAACGTCAGACGCTGCTGTTCTCCGCGACTTTCTCCGACGCTATCCGCTTGCTGGCCGGACAAATGCTCAACGATCCACTGAGCATCGAAGTCAGCCCGCGCAACGTGGCTGCCAACACCGTCAAGCAATGGGTGGTGACGGTAGACAAGAAGCGCAAGCCGGAGCTGTTCATCCATTTGCTGCGCAAGGGCAAGTGGAAGCAGGTGCTGGTGTTCGCCAAGACCCGCAATGGCGTGGACGCGCTGGTGGAAAAACTCCAGGGTCTGGGCATCAATGCCGACGGCATCCACGGCGACAAACCTCAGGCAACTCGCCAGCGCGCACTGGACCGTTTCAAGGCCAGTGAAGTGCAGATTCTTGTGGCCACCGACGTTGCGGCCCGTGGTCTGGATATCGAAGATTTGCCATTGGTGGTCAACTTCGACCTGCCGATCGTGGCGGAGGACTACATCCACCGGATCGGTCGTACCGGTCGCGCGGGTGCAACCGGGCAGGCGATTTCGTTGGTCTGCGCCGATGAAGTGAATCTGCTGTCGGCCATCGAGACGTTGACCCGTCAGACATTGCCTCGCCAGATGGAGCATGATTTCGAGCCTGAGCACCGGGTGCCGGATACCGATGCCAGCGGTCAGGTAGTCAAGAAGCCGAAAAAACCGAAGAAGCCGAAGACCTCCAGTGGCGGTAAACGCAATCTGGGTAAGTGGGTTGAGAGCGGTGATGCGTCGGCGCCGGAGCCTTCGATCAAACCTGTGCGCAAGGTGCCGGTGTTTAATACCGGGCCGCGTAAGAAGAAGCCTTGAATACACGCGGCGTCTGTTAGGCCGCCTTCGCGAGCAAGCCCGCACACACATTCAACCGGGTTCTTTCAGAAAGAATGCGGTCGAATGTGGGAGCGAGCTTGCTCGCGAAGGGCGCGCCTCGGTCCTCAGTCCTTGCGCTTCAACCACTCCACCATCCCCAACCCCGCCGCGCGCCCGCTGGCGAAACACGCGGTCAGCAAATAGCCCCCCGTCGGCGCTTCCCAATCCAGCATTTCCCCCGCGCAGAACACGCCGGGCAGTTGCTTGAGCATCAAACGTTCATCCATCGACTCGAACATCACGCCACCCGCGCTGCTGATGGCCTCGTCCAGTGGGCGGGTTTTCACCAGTGTCAGTGCAAGCGCCTTGATCGCTTTGGCCAGCAGCGCCGGATCAGCGAAGCTTTCGGCCGGAGTGAGTTCGCGCAGCAACGCCGCTTTCACACCATCGATCCCGAGCTGGCTGTGCAGATGTTTAGCCATGGAGCGTGAACCGCGTGGTTTGCTCAGCGCAGCCTGCACCTTATCCACAGGCTTGCCCGGCAACAGGTCCAGGTGAATGGTTGCCGAGGCGTGCTGGTTGATGGCTTCGCGGATTGGCGCCGACAAGGCGTAGATCAAACTGCCTTCAATCCCGGTTGCCGTGATCACACATTCCCCGAGCCGCGGCACGTCGTCATTGAGGCCAATGGCGATGTTTTTCAGCGGTGCGCCGGCGAATTTGCTGACCATCAACTCGCTCCAGGCCTGCACCTCGAAGCCGCAATTACTCGGTTGCAGCGGCGCGAGTCCTACGCGTTGTTGTTCCAGTGGCAGCATCCAGGCGCCGTCCGAGCCGAGCCGCGACCAGCTGCCGCCGCCGAGGGCCAGCAAGGTTGCGTCAGGCTTGATGGTTTTTTCGCCCTCGGGGCTGTCGATGCGCAATCCACCCCTGTCATCCCAGCCGAGCCAGCGGTGACGGGTGTGGATAACGACGCCGCTGTCTCGCAGACGTTTGAGCCATGCACGCAACAGGGGGGCGGCTTTCATGTCTGTAGGAAAGACTCGCCCGGAGCTGCCGACAAAGGTTTCGATGCCCAGGTCATGAATCCATTGGCACAGCGCATCGGCACCGAAGCCACGCAGCAGTGGCGCAATCTGCGGCGCGCGTTCGGCGTAGCGTGAGAGAAATGCCGGGTAGGCTTCGGAATGGGTGATGTTCATGCCACCCACGCCGGCCAGCAGGAATTTTCGCCCCACCGAAGGCATGCCGTCGTACAGATCAACCTTGATCCCGGCCTGGCTCAGCACTTCGGCCGCCATCAAACCGGCGGGGCCGCCACCGATGATGGCAACGTGAGGGGAGAGGGCGGAGGAAGGCTGAGTCATGGAGTGCGCTGCGGTTTGGCGGGATAAGCGGCGCATTCTACCAGCACAGATCCCTGTGGGAGCGAGCTCGCTCCCACAGGAGTTCTATGTTGTTTTGACGGGCTGGTTAAAAAGTAACCGCCGCTGTGTAGGCTATACGCAGTCAGGGCTGTAGCCCCTTTCACTCAGGTTATCCACAGGCAGTTCCACAAACATTGTGGGTAAAGACTCACACCTCAATGACAACCTGATGACTGCCAGACTCGTTGCGCACTGTGATGCAGGATTCCATGACGGCGCGCCAACGCCTTGCGGTCTTTGCTGTAGCCGCCGCCGATCACCCCGACCACCGGAATATCCCGGCCCAGGCAATGACGCATCACGCTTTCATCGCGAGCGGCGACGCCTTCGTCTGTCAGCTTCAGGTAGCCGATCGCGTCATCTTTATGCACATCGACGCCGGCGTCATACAGCACCAGATCCGGTTGATAGAGCGGCAGCAAATAGTTGAGCGCATCGTCCACCACCTTCAGGTAATCGGCATCGCCCATGCCCTTGGGCAGTGGAATGTCCCAGTCACTTTCGGCTTTGCGTGCGGGAAAATTCTTCTCGCAGTGCAGGGAAACGGTCACAGCCTCCGGGGTGTTGTGCAGGATCCGTGCAGTCCCGTCGCCCTGATGCACATCGCAGTCGAAGATCAGTACCCGGTTCACACGGCCGCTTTCCAGCAAGAAATGGCTGATCACCGCCAGGTCATTGAAGATGCAGAACCCGGCAGGATGGTCGTAGTGAGCGTGATGGGTGCCGCCGGCCAAGTGACAGGCCAAACCATGTTCCAGCGCCTGCTCGGCCGCCAGCAGCGAGCCGCCAACCGCCCGCACCGTGCGCCGGGCCAGCGCTTCACTCCACGGCAGCCCGAGGCGCCGCTGGTCTTCGCGGGACAACTCACCGCCCATGTAGCGTTCGATATACGCAGGGTCATGTGCGAGCGCGAGAATCTCTGGCGGGCAGAGGTCGGGGCGCATCAGGTCAGCGTCCCGGGTCAGTCCGCTGTCCACCAGGTGATCGCGCAACAGGCGAAACTTGTCCATGGGGAAGCGGTGATCCGCCGGGAACTCGGGACTGTAGTCTTCGTGGTAGATCAGGGGCAGGGGCATGGCTGATTTATACAGGACGGTAGGTAGGAATGATCGAAGGATCCTACCAGCGATGTAGACTTGCGGCATGGGAACGGGGGGCACGATGGAACCGATACTGGAACTCGAGAGCGCGCGACTGCTGTTGCGGCAGTGGCGCGATGAGGATTTGCCGGAGTTTGCGGCGATGTGCGCCGATCCACAGGTGATGCGATATTTTCCGGCGCCCTTGAGTCGACTGGAAAGTGCTTCATTGATCGGACGGATTCGTGGCCATTTTGCCGAGCATGGCTTCGGTCTCTGGGCGCTGGAGCGCAAGGACACCGGGGCGTTCATCGGTTTTACCGGGCTCGCAGAGGTCGGCTTCGACGCGCGTTTTACCCCGGCCACCGAAATCGGCTGGCGCCTGGCCCGCGAGCACTGGGGCCTTGGCTACGCCAGTGAAGCGGCGTGGACCGCTCTGCGCTGCGGGTTTGACCGGTTGGCGCTGAAAGAAGTCGTGTCCTTCACCACCGAAACCAACATGCCGTCGCAGAAAGTCATGCAGGCAATCGGCATGCACCATGATTCAGCCGATGATTTCGACCACCCGATGCTCGCGGCCGATCATCCCCTGCGTCACCATGCGCTGTACCGCATCACCCGTGAACAATGGCTGCAAACCTTGCATGGATAAGCCGGCACGGACGTTTACAATGGCTCCCATGGGCCCTGGCCAGAAATTGAATCGACCGTCGCAGCCAAGACTGCGCGGCATGCGTTGTGTGAGGAGAGTCTGAATGAGCCAAGTGTTGGATGATCTGGTTGACCTGCTGACCCTGGAACCGATCGAAGAAAACCTGTTCCGTGGCCGCAGCCAGGACCTGGGTTTTCGTCAGCTGTTCGGCGGTCAGGTGATCGGTCAGTCCCTGTCGGCGGCCAGTCAGACGGTCGAAGAAGCGCGCCACGTGCATTCGATGCACGGCTATTTCCTGCGTCCGGGCGATTCCGCGCTGCCTGTGGTTTATCAGGTTGATCGGGTGCGCGATGGTGGCAGTTTCAGCACGCGTCGGGTGACGGCGATCCAGAAGGGTAACCCGATTTTCACCTGCAGTGCGTCGTTCCAGTACGACGAAGAAGGCTTCCAGCACCAGGCCGAGATGCCGGTTGTGGTCGGCCCGGAAAACCTGCCGTCGGAGCTGGAACTCACTCAACAGCGCGCGCACCTGATTCCCGAGCACATGCGCGAAAAATTTCTGTGCCCGAAACCGATCGAGTTCCGACCGATCACCGAGAAAGATCCCTACAACCCGCAGCCGTCCGATCCGATCAAATACGTCTGGTTTCGCGCCGACGGTGCCTTGGCCGATTCCCCGGCGCTGCACAAATACCTGCTGGCTTATGCGTCGGACTTCGGCCTGTTGACCACGTCGATGCAGCCCCATGGCAAATCGGTTTGGCAGAAAGACATGCAGGTTGCCAGCCTCGATCACGCGCTGTGGTTCCATCAGGATCTACGTGCCGATGATTGGTTGCTGTATGCGATGGACAGTCCTTGGGCGGGCAACTCGCGCGGTTTCTCCCGTGGCAGCGTGTTCAACCGCGCCGGGCAATTGGTGGCTTCGGTCACGCAGGAAGGCCTGATTCGCCACCGCAAGGATTGGGCATGAGCCTGGCCGAGGTGCGGCACTGGGTGTTCGACATGGACGGCACCCTGACGGTGGCCGTGCATGACTTCGCGGCGATCCGCGTGGCGTTGGCGATTCCTGCCGAAGACGACATCCTCACCCACCTCGCCGCGCTCCCGGCCGATGAAGCCGCAGCCAAACATGCGTGGTTGCTGGAACACGAGCGGGACCTGGCGCTGGGTTCGAAAGCGGCACCGGGTGCGGTAGAACTGGTGCGTGAGCTGGCCGGGCGCGGTTATCGCCTGGGCATTCTCACGCGCAATGCTCGCGAACTGGCGCACGTCACGCTGGAGGCGATCGGCCTGGCCGACTGTTTTGCGGTGGAAGATGTGCTGGGCCGTGATGAAGCACCGCCAAAACCGCATCCCGGTGGTTTGCTGAAGTTGGCCCAGGCCTGGAATGTCCCGGCCAGTGAGATGGTGATGGTCGGCGATTACCGCTTTGATCTGGATTGCGGTCGGGCGGCAGGGACGCTGACGGTGTTGGTGAACCTGCCGGATAATCCTTGGCCGGAATTGACGGATTGGCATGCCGCCGATTGCGTGGCGTTGCGGGAAATGTTGTCGGCTTGAGGGCCTCATCGCGAGCAGGCTCGCTCCCACAGGGGATCTTCAGTGTTCACAAAACCAATGTGGGAGCGAGCCTGCTCGCGATGGCGTCAGGTCAGACGCCTCACAACTCACTGACCGAACAACGCCTTCTGCCCCTGCGGCGAGTTAAACATCCCATCCCCATCATGCCCGACCCCGGGCACTTCAATCAGCTGCTGATTCAAACCTTGAGGATGCAGCCGCTTCAGATAAGCAAAATAATTGCGCCCGCGAGCCAATCGATTGGCTCCCTGAGCTTGGGCCTCACAGCTTTTATCCAGCGCCGGCTGCTTAGGGTCGCTGTCCTGCTGCCCGAGTAGATAAACGACATCGCGTTTGACGTAGTTTTCCTCCAGCTGCTTGGCGGTTTGCCCTTCGGCATAGGCGGGTAAATTTGCCAGCCCATATTTCCAGCGATTGAAATTCGGGCAACCGGCGTGTTTGAACGCCACCGGCCGTCGTTCATCGAAGTACGCATAAGACGACGGGTTGGCAATGACGTAACGCACCTGTATGTCGGCCGCCTTGAGCGCTGGCTGATCGTGGCCCAGCAACGCGTATCGCTGCACCACCTGAGCGCCGCCGGAGTGACCGGCAATGACAATTTGCTTCACGTCCGGAAACTGTTTCCGGTCGCCGATTCGGGCGATGATTTCGTCGAGCGCCGCGTAGGAACTCATGGAAAACGGAGCGGTGGATAAACCGCCCGCCATCCAGTCATTGCCCTGCCAGCGCAATACGCTGTCAGCCACGGGATGGGCCGCGACGTCGGTGTCATTGAGAAATTGCGGGGCGATCACCAAGGTACTCGCGGTTTGCCCGGCCTGTTCGGCCGCGTGCACGGCGCTCTGGCGATAGGTATCGGCATTGCGCAATCGACCATGGATGATGATCAGCACGCGTTCGATTTTCGTCGGCGCCGGGCCGATGCCCACCGCGATTTCACCTGAAGTCAACAGCAGGCGTCCGGGGCTGACGTCCTTGACCGCATGCTCGGCAGCCTGTGCGCTTGCGCAGGTGATCAGTAGAGCTAACAGCCACTTATTCATTTATAGGTTTTTCGCTGCAAAGGTGTCGCACTGGCCGACCTGGCCTTGCGCGAATCCGGTTTTGAACCAGCGCACCCTTTGCGCCGATGTACCATGAGTAAACGAATCCGGCACCACGCGCCCCTGACCTTGCTGCTGCAAACGGTCATCGCCGATGGCATTGGCGGCGTTCAAGGCTTCTTCGATGTCACCGGGTTCCAGCCAGTTCAGCCGTTTCTGCGCATTATTGGCCCAGACTCCGGCCAGGCAATCGGCCTGCAGTTCCTGGCGTACCAGCAAACCACCGTCGCCTTCCATCTGCCGACCCTGTTGGCGGGCGGTCTGAATCTTCGCCGAAACACCGAGCAAGGTCTGCACATGGTGTCCGATTTCGTGAGCGATCACGTAGGCCTGAGCGAAGTCGCCAGCGGCGGAAAAACGTTGGGACATTTCCTGGAAGAAACTCATGTCCAGGTAGACCTTCTGGTCCGCCGGGCAATAGAACGGGCCCGTCGCCGAACTGGCCAGACCGCAGGCCGAGTTGACGCGGTTGCTGAACAGCACCAGGGTCGGCTCCTTATATTGACGACCGGCCTGCTGGAAAATCTGACCCCAGGTGTCTTCGGTATCGCCGAGGATCGAGCGCACGAACTCGGCTCCTTCATCAGTGGCCGGTGGCGCCTTGCGGGTTTGAGTCGGTGCCGGTGCCGATTGCTCGCTCATTTGTCCGGTCAGTTGCCCGAGGATTTGCATCGGGTCCTGGCCGGTGATCCAGCCGATCCCGACGATCAAGATAATCGCCGTCAGGCTCAGGCCCTTGCCGCCACCGAAGCGCATCCCGCCACCGCCGACACCACCACCACGGGCATCGACCACGTTGTCGCTGCGTCGGCCTTTTTTCCATAGCATGTGGGAACCCTCTGATTGTCCGTGGGATGAGTGTTGCTGCTGAGTGGGAGCGGCGCCAGTCCGGTCGTCCATCTTTTGTTGCGCACAGCAGCCTTCCCGGCAACCTGTGGTGGCTGGCCGGGAGTCTTCCAGACTCGTATTGAACACGGGCAACCCATCTAATTCCTTCAAGCGACGGGTTTTTTTCGAGCAGGCGACCGCCTGCTTCGAGGGAATCACTGGTCGAACGCATCCCACACCGGCGCAAAGTCCGGATTGAGCTGGCGCTCGCGTTCGTTCAAACCCTGTGCGTTAACGATGCGCTGCATGGTCGATCTCCTGTTTTTAAGCGGTAATACCGGCGATATGTCGCGCGGCGATGTAGCCGAAGGTCAGCGCCGGGCCAAGATTGATGCCGCCGGCGGGGTAGTGCCCGCCCATGATGCTGGCCATGTCACTGCCTGCTGCGTACAACCCGGTGATGGTTGCCGGTTTTCAGATAGCCGCTGCGGACAAAGGATGACAGCGGCACCGGAAACGGCCGAGAGATACCCAGACCATAACGCCGCTGAAAGCCATGAGTGCAGACCAGCCAGGAGGCGACCGCTTCGCCTTTCGGGGCGGCGGCGACCATGGCCGTCACATAGTCGTAGTAGCCGTTGGCTTCGTTGACAAAGCGCTGGCCGTTGCTCAACACGCCATGATCCCCGGTTTGCCGCGCTCGATGATGTGCGGGAAGTGGCCGAGGCTGCCGTCCTTGTGTGGCACTTGCGAAACCGGTGCCCAGGCCACGGGGGAGGCCATGTCGGTGTTGACTCGGGCGCCAGCGCTTTCATCCAGTCGCAAGCCATCGCCGGCTACGCCGAGGGGCGGCAGAAACCTGCGGCTTTCACCTGTCGACCAAATACCGAACCGTTCGAAGGACGTTTCTTCTTCGAGATCATCCAGCGCAAGAACGGTTACGCAAGTTACGGCGCAGCCAACGTCGCGGTGCGACTGGCGGCCATCGCCAAGTCTCGAAGCGGTGCCGTACGTCAGGCAAAGTTGTAGGAAAATCGTAAACACGGATACAAACCGCTGCCGCGCGGCTTCCTTCACTGTGCGGCGCGGCCCATAATCGCCAACCTGTGCAGTGATGGCCGTGAGCCCGCAATGACGATAACTTCAGAACTCTCCGCAGTGCCCGACGAGCCGATTGTCGAGCCGCGCAAGAGTCGCAAGAACAACCCGGAAAAGACCCGCGAGAATATCCTTCAAGAGGCGATTGTCGAGTTCGTCCAGCAGGGGCTTTCCGGCGCTCGCGTCGATGCGATTGCCGAGCGCATCCACACCTCAAAACGCATGATCTATTACTACTTCGGCAGTAAGGAACAGCTCTACGTCGAGGTGCTGGAGAAACTCTACGGCGATATCCGCAGCACCGAAAACCGTCTGCACCTGGCCGAACTGGCGCCGGTGGAGGCGATTCGGCGGCTGGTGGAATTCACCTTCGATCACCATGATCACAATGTCGATTTCGTGCGTATCGTCAGCATCGAGAACATTCACAACGCTGAATACGTGAAGCGCTCCGATGCGATCAAGGCGATGAACAACACTATTCTCGATTCACTGGGCGAGATTTTACGTCGCGGTGCTGAAGAAGGTGTATTCCGATCCGGGCTCGAGCCGTTGGATGTGCATCTGCTGATCAGCTCGTTCTGCTTCTATCGCGTGTCGAACCGCCATACTTTCGGTGAGATCTTTCAGGTCGACTTGCCGGACGAAAGCATCAAGCAGCGTCATCGAGAGATGATTTGCGAGTCGGTTTTGCGGTATCTTGAGGCCTGATTCATTTTAAAAGATCGCAGCCTGCGGCAGCTCCTACAGAATGTGCGCCATCCATTGTAGGAGCTGCCACAGGCTGCGATCTTTTGATGTTTAACCATTCATGCTCTGAAAATGCTCGAGCATCCGCTGCGCATCCGGCACCACGCCGCTGAACAACTCAAACGCCTTCACCGCCTGAAACACGGCCATGTTGCCGCCATCCAGCGTTCGGCAACCCAACGCGCGGGCGTTGCGCAGCAGATCGGTTTCCAGCGGGAAGTAAACAATCTCCGCCACCCATAACTCACCTCGAAGCAGCTCCACCGGCACTGGCATGCCCGGCAGTTTTTTCATGCCCATGGGGGTGGTGTTCACCAGACCGTCAGCCTGGGCCAGGGTGCTCGGCAAATCATGGCCCGCCACCGCCCGGCCGACGCCGAAATGTTGATTGAGGTTGTCCGCCAGGCTCTGGGTGCGGCTGATCTCCACGTCGAAAATGTTCAGAAGAGCACCGGCAATTCGCTGGCGACCAGGGCATCGCGGATCGCGACCGAGGTGTGGGTCCAGGCGGCCGGGTTGATGACGATCCCGGCGCAACGGCCGCGGGCGGCGTGAATCCAGTCGAGCAGTTCGCCTTCATGATTGGTCTGGCGAAATTCCACCGCCAGGCCGAACTCTTCGGCGGCACGACCGCACATCGCTGAGATGTCGGCCAGTGTTTCGCGGCCGTAAGTCGCCGGCTCACGGGTGCCGAGCAGGGTCAGATTCGGGCCGTTGAGCACCAGAACGATAGGGGGCATCGGAGTCTCTCCACTTATTATTTTTGGCATTGGTCGAGGGTTTCAGCCTGTTGAG
This sequence comes from Pseudomonas rossensis, assembly GCF_039888995.1. NCBI lineage: Bacteria > Pseudomonadati > Pseudomonadota > Gammaproteobacteria > Pseudomonadales > Pseudomonadaceae > Pseudomonas > Pseudomonas rossensis. The sequence goes on from NZ_JBBWCB010000039.1 coordinate 29,512, forward strand.
ATAAATTGTACTAGCAGGTTAATTTGGTCAATTGAAGAGGCGGTCCGCAGGGTTATTGTGTGCGGTGATCGGACGGTTTTGGCTTTTCAGCGAGGCAGATGCTCCACCAGAAAATCGATGAACGCCCTTAAACGCAACGGCATATGGCGAGTTTGCGGGTAGAGCAGAGTGAACGGTCGCGAGCGTCCGCCATACGGCTTGAGCACTTCCACCAGCGAGCCATCGGCCAGTTCGTTTTCGACGATGAAGCGATAGGTCTGGAACAGTCCCGCGCCATGTTTGGCCAGGGTCACGCCGCCCAGCACATCGTCGGAACAACTGAGATTGCCCTCGGCCAGAATCTCCCGGTGCACGCCATTGTCGTTGAACAGCCAGGCAATCCGCCGACCGCTGCTGGGCAATTCGTACTGGATGCACTCGTGCTGTTTAAGATCATCCAGCGTTTGTGGAATGCCCGCGTGCTTGAGGTAGTCAGGACTGGCAATCATCAAAAGCGCGGCGTCTTCCAACTGTCGGGCGATCAGGCCGGAATCCGGAATCGCCCGCACGCGGATCGCCATGTCATAGCCTTCACCGACGAAATCGATGTTGCGATTACTGATGTGCGACTCGACCTTCACCAATGGGAAGCGTGCCCGAAATTCAGGGAGCAACGGCAGGATGCGGTGGTGGGCATAGGTGGTGGGAATGCTGATGCGCAAGGTGCCGGAAGGCTGTTGCTGCTGACCCATGACCTCACGCTGGGCCTCGACCAATTGCGCCAGCGCCTGGCGACACTCCTCGTAATACCGCCGACCACTGTCGGTCAGTTTGACGCTGCGGGTGGTGCGGGCGAACAACCGCACGCCCAGGCGTTCCTCCATGCGCGACACCGAACGGCTCACGGCGGCGGGCGTCACGCCGGCCACCAGCGCGGCGGCGGTAAAACTGCCGGCTTCGGCCGCCAGACAAAACAGTTCGATGCTGCCCAGCTGAAGATCGTCGAATTGTCGCTGCATGATTGATTACACCGGGGATCAAATAAAGTGTGTGAGTCAGTACTTATCAGATGCCTGCACACAGATACAGTGAGTTCGTGATGAGCAGCGGCAGCCTCCGGAGCTGACCCACATTGTGATCGAGGAAGTCGACACGGATAACTGGGGGTATGCGGGCATCACCACCACCGAATATCGAAAAAAACAGTCGGGTTGATTTCCTGACAAGCCAAGACAGCCGTCCTCGAGACGGCTTTTTTGTCGGCGCGAGGAAAGGATTGCTTACCATTTTGCGGTGTTCTCCACCGGCTCGAGCCGAGCCTTGGCGCTAGTCTCAAAAGTCGCAGTGATGATTCAACACAGCGCCAGTTATCGGATTTTCCAAGGAATGTCGGGTCTTCGGGCTCATTAACCTAACGGATGGGTTAGCATGAGATTATTCAGCTACAAAGGGTTTTCAATGGTGATCATGTTGCGCGATGAGCACTGCCCGCCGCATGCACATGTGGATACCGGAACCTGGAGTGCGCGCTTCAAATTCAGCTTCTGGCACAACAGTGTCGAGCTGTGGGACGTGGTTCCTCATTCTCGCAGGCCACCTGTGGCGGTGCTGGAAGGGTTGCGTCACGCGCTCGGACAACCCGCTCATTTGCGCCGCGCTCGGTGTATCTGGTGGGACAAGCTGCACACGGTCTGCCTCGATCATCAGATATGGGACTGGCAAACCAGCGAAGTCGTGGTGGTAAAAAGGGTCGCCAGTACGACCTGCATGATTGGCTCGGCTTGCTATGAGCCCGAGGCGAACAAGACCCTACTGGCGCTGATGGGCGTTCCGGAGGGCGTGGAGATCGAACTATGAAAACGATAACAGCAAAAATGTTGGTGGATCGGCCCGTAACCGAAGCCGTGCTGGATGAAGCCATCCAGCGTGGCCAAGTGCGCCACAAAGGCGGTCTGCGGGCGACTTCGGTGACCTTTGTGGAACCGTGCCTGGCGGTCAGTTTCATTGATGGCAGTGGCGTGCTGTTGCCCGTGCAGCACTATTCGGAGTTCGATGATTTCGACGTCGAGGATTTCGCAGACCTGAAAGTCGGCTTTTCCGGGACAGCCCTTTGCCACCAGGGCAAGGATCTGCAGGTCTCCATCGCCGGGATGGTTTCGGCCAGCAAGCCGCTGATGGATATGGCCGCGTCGGTTATCGCCTCGCGTAATGGTCGCCAAAGCAGCGCCGCCAAAGCAGAGGCTGCGCGGGCGAATGGCCGTAAGGGCGGGCGTCCGCGCAAGACAGATATCCCCCTTTAAGCACGCACAAAAAAGCCGTCGTGATGACGGCTGATTTGTATCTGGCGCCAGCAATTACCGGCGGGTCAACAACACCCCCGATTCCATGTGATGGGTCCACGGGAACTGGTCGAACATTGCGCATCGGGTGATGCGATGGGTGTCGTGCAACTGGGCGATGTTGGCCGCCAGGGTTTCCGGGTTGCAGGAGATGTAGAGGATGTTGTCGAAGCGACGGGTCAGCTCGCAGGTGTCCGGATCCATGCCGGCGCGAGGCGGATCGACGAAGACGCTACCGAACTCGTAGCTCTTCAGATCGATACCGTGCAGACGACGGAATGGACGAACTTCGTTCAGGGCTTCGGTCAGCTCCTCGGCGGACAAGCGCACCAGGGTAACGTTATCCACAGCGTTTTCGCTGAGATTGCTCAACGCGGCGTTGACCGACGCCTTGCTGATTTCGGTGGCCAGCACTTTGCGCACACGCGTCGCGAGCGGCAAGGTGAAGTTGCCATTGCCGCAATACAGCTCCAGCAAATCGTCGGGGCGATCACCGAGTGAGTCGTAAGCCCAGTTGAGCATCTTCTGGTTCACGGTGCCGTTGGGCTGGGTGAACGCGCCTTCCGGCTGGCGATAGCTGAAGGTGCGACCGCCGACGTCCATCTGCTCGACCACGTAATCGTGACCGATCACTTCGCGTTTGCCCTTGGAGCGGCCGATGATGCTGACGTTCAGGTCGGCTGCCAGTTTCGACGCCGCCGTGTGCCAGTGCTCGTCCAGCGGGCGGTGATAACACAGCGTGATCATCGCATCGCCGGCCAGGGTGGTCAGGAACTCCACCTGAAACAGCTTGTGGCTCAGGGCCGCACTGGCTTGCCACGCTGCCTTCAGCTGCGGCATCAACTCGTTGATGCGCAGGCTGGCGATCGGGAATTCTTCGATCAGGATCGGCGTGCGCTTGTCTTCCTGGGAAAACATCGCGTAGTGACGCTCACCGGCTTCGCGCCACAGGCGGAATTCGGCGCGCAGGCGGAAGTTTTTCAGCGGCGAGTCGAACACCGCAGGTTCTGGCGCACCGAACGGGGCCAACAGGTCCCGAAGGCGCGTGACCTTCTCTTCGAGCTGAACGGCGTAAGCCTGGGAATCAAAAGTCATGCGTTGAACCAACCCAACTTGATCACGAACAGAATCGACAGAATCACCAGTGCCGAGTTCAGCTCGCGGCCGCGACCGGACAGCAACTTGATTGCAGTCCAGGAGATGAAACCGAAGGCGATGCCGTTGGCGATGGAATAAGTGAACGGCATGGCCAGAGCAGTGACCACGACCGGTGCGGCGACGGTGATGTCGTCCCAGTCTATTTCGGCCAGGCCGGATGTCATCAATACCGCGACGAACAGCAGTGCAGGTGCGGTAGCAAAGGCTGGAACACTGGCCGCCAATGGCGAGAAGAACAGCGCCAACAGGAACAGAATCGCCACGACAACAGCGGTCAGGCCGGTGCGGCCACCGGCACTCACGCCGGCTGCGGATTCGATGTAGCTGGTGGTGGTCGAAGTGCCCAGCAGCGAACCGGCCATGGCCGCGGTACTGTCGGCGATCAGGGCACGGCCCATTTTCGGCATGTGGCCATCCTTGCCCATCAGGCCGGCGCGCTTGGCAACGCCGATCAGGGTGCCGGAGTTGTCGAACAGGTCGACGAACAGGAAGGCGAAGATCACGCTGACCAGCCCGATGTCCAGGGCGCCTTTGATGTCCAGTTGCAGGAAGGTCGGGGCCAACGACGGCGGCATCGACATCACGCCACCGAACGGGGTGAAGCCCATCACGATCGAAACGATGGTCACCGCCAGAATGCCGATCAGTACCGCGCCGCGCACTTTAAGCGCTTCAAGTGCCACGATCAGGGCAAAGCCGAGGGTCGCGAGGATCGGGGCCGGTTGTTTCAAATCGCCGAGGCCGACCATGGTCGCCGGGTTGCTGACCACGATGCCGGCGTTGTGCAGGGCGATCAGGGCCAGGAACAGACCGATACCGGCGGCAATCGCCGAGCGCAGCGGCAACGGGATGCTGTTGATGATCCATTCGCGGATGCGGAAGATCGACAGCAGGAAGAACAGCACCGCAGAGATGAACACCGCCCCCAGCGCTACTTGCCAGGTGTGGCCCATGTGCAGGACCACGGTGTAGGTAAAGAAGGCGTTCAGGCCCATGCCCGGCGCGAGAGCGATCGGGTAGTTGGCGATCAGGCCCATCACCGTGGAGCCGATGGCGGCTGCCAGACACGTGGCGACGAACACCGCGCCCTTGTCCATGCCGGTCTCGCCGAGGATGCTCGGGTTGACGAACAGAATGTAGGCCATGGCCAAAAAGGTCGTGACGCCCGCCAGAATCTCGGTCCGCACGTTGGTGTTGTGTGCCTTGAGTTGAAACAGCCTTTCCAGCATGTCTGCTCCCCGTGGCGCGCCAGGCGCCGTGAATGTATCGACCCCAACAGCAAAGCACAGACCGCTGCTGGCGCCTGGTAATTTTCTGTGGGTCGGAAAAAGCCGCGCATCATACCAGCAGCGTGGGGCTATGGCTGCTTATGGCTGCGATCGTCGTCGATGTTTTGCGGTAAAGCCAAGTGCGCCATACTGCGCGCTGGTTTTGGGGGTACTTATGTATTGCATGAATAAACGTCTGATTGCCGTATTCGCAATGGCGATCGCCTTGTTCCTGGGGGCACACACCGCCTCGGCTGCATCGGCGGCGCCGTTGAGTCAGGTGAAGGTACTCAAGGTCGAGTCGCCGGGCTGTGGCTTTGAAGACATTGCGCTGGGGCAAGAGCAAACCCGCTGCAATCACAGCGGACCGAACATCAAGGTCTACGTGCTGGAAATCGGTTACGGTCGTGGCGCGCATGTCGGGCTGGACGGTTTTGAGGTGAACGGCACCCGGACCCCGGTCTGTGCTTTTGATAACGGCAATCTGACCGATTGCACCCCAGGGAAAAAAACCGTCGGCTATCTGTATGTCTTCGATCTGGCGGGTAAACAGGAAGGCACGTTCACCTTCAGCAACACGTCGATCAACGCGCCAGGCAATACGCTGTCGACGCAGCTTTACATCAAGTAACGGCGGGCTTGAACAAGGGGCAGGAAAGCTGACTACGCTTTAAAGATCATCCAGTGGACTGTGCCCATGACCTTTAGAGCTCTGATTACCCTCGCCGAGGGCATCGATGACCTGCAATCAGTGACCCTGATCGATGTGTTGCGCCGCGCCAAGGTTGAACTGGTGGTGGCCAGCATCGAAGGGCGGCGCATGCTCACCTGCGCGCGCGGCACCCGAGTGACGTCCGATGCGATGCTGGTAGACGTGCTGGCACAGCCGTTCGATCTGATCGTCCTGCCCGGCGGTGCCGTAGGGGCGCAACATCTGGCGGCGCATCAACCCCTGCAACAATTGATCAAGGATCAGGCGGCGGCCGGGCGCCTGTTCGCCGGCATCGCCGAGGCCCCGGCGCTGGCGCTGCAAGCCTTTGGCGTACTGCGTCAGCGGCGCATGACCTGCCTGCCATCGGCCAGCCATCAACTGTTGGGGTGCAACTTCGTCGATCAACCGGTGGTGGTCGATGGCAACTGCATCACTGCCCAAGGTTCAGGGGCGGCGTTGCAATTCGCCCTGACGCTGGTGGAACAACTCTGCGGCAAAGCCAGGCGAGCGGCGGTGGCGGGGGAGTTGGTGCTCTAGAGAGTCCTCCGGACAAACTGCTTCAGGCCTTCACTTCTTCCACCGGCACATGCATGCGGTCGCGGTTGGCCAGGGTCGGGAACAGTTTGATCCACGCCCCGGTCACCACCAACGTGCCAATACCGCCCATGACCACCGCTGGCACGGTGCCGAACCAATGGGCGGTCAAGCCGGATTCAAACTCGCCCAACTGGTTCGAAGCGCCGATGAACAGACCGTTCACTGCACTGACCCGGCCGCGCATTTCGTCCGGGGTTTCCAGTTGCACGAAGGAGGCGCGGATCACCATGCTGATCATGTCCGCCGCGCCCAACACCACCAACACCGCCAGGGAAAACCAGAACGAGGTCGACAGGCCGAACGCAATGGTCGCGACACCGAACACACCCACAGCGGTGAACATGACCCGTCCGACTTTGCGCTCCACGGCAAATCTCGCCAGGTACAGCGACATCAGCAGCGCACCGACTGCCGGCGCTGAACGCAGCAGGCCCAGGCCCCAAGGTCCGGTCAGCAGAATGTCCTTGGCGAACACCGGCAGCAACGCCGTCGCGCCACCGAGCAGGACGGCAAACAGATCCAGAGAAATCGCCCCGAGAATGTCCGGACGACTACGAATGAAGCGGATGCCCGCCAGCAGCGAATCCAGGGTTGCCTTGCCCTTGTTCAGCGGTGTCTGCCGTGCAGGCAGGTTGAGCATCAGCATGCAGGCGATGATGTAGAGGATCACCGTCGGGCCATAGACCCAGACGCTGCCAAAGGCGTATAGCAACCCACCGAGGGCCGGGGCAACGATAGTCGCCGATTGCTGTGCGGATTGGGCGGCGGCGACCGCGCGGGGGAACAGCGCGCTGGGCACGATGCTCGGCAACAAGGCCTGAGTGGTCGGCATTTCGAAGGAGCGGGCGGCACCGAGCAGGAACGCGAGGATGAAGATCATCTCCCGGGTGACATTGTCGGTCGCGCTACCGATGGCCAGCGACAGGGCGATCAACGCTTGCAGGGACTGACAGATTGCCGCGACCTTGCGCCGGTCATAGCGTTCCGCGACATGCCCGGTGTGCAGCATGAACAGCACTCGCGGGGCAAACTCCACCAGACCGACCAAGCCCAGATCGAGCACATTGCCGGTCAGTTGGTAGAGGTTCCAGCCAATGGCCACCGTGAGCATCTGGAAACCGCTGGCGGTAAATACCCGAGCCAGCCAGAACGCGATAAATGGGCGGTGATGACGTAACAGCAAGGGCGCTTGGCTGGGCATCTGAGGGCCGGTCTTGAGCGGGGGGAGGGTCGAGATTATCACCAAGCTGTAACCAAAAGTTGCAGGGTTGGGAAATTTCGTTAGCTAGACACCGATATGCTGGCCCGCATCGGTGAGGCAACCTGTCACGCGGCAAAAGACCACACCGTCCATCGCCAAAAATGGGACTACTCTTTTAACGTTGCTTGATCCAGATCAAGACCGCTCGTGGAATTGATCCGGCGGCCAGATGGCCAGACTCCCTACGTTGTGATGTTTGTAAAAAAAGAACGAATTCAAATTCGCCACACTCCATATCCGTGGGGGCAGTGGGTGTAGGCCACAAGCCTTCAGCCGGTATTACCTGACAGAGGAAGACTTATGTTCGGTTTGGAGGCACTTGATCTCGCCCGGATTCAGTTCGCGTTCACCATTTCGTTTCACATTCTATTTCCCGCCATCACCATTGGCCTGGCAAGTTACCTTGCGGTGCTCGAAGGTCTGTGGCTGAAAACCCATAACGACACGTACCGCGATCTGTACCACTTCTGGTCGAAGATCTTTGCGGTCAACTTCGGCATGGGCGTGGTCTCCGGACTCGTCATGGCCTATCAGTTCGGCACCAACTGGAGCCGCTTCTCGGACTTCGCCGGCTCCGTGACCGGGCCGCTGCTGACGTACGAAGTGCTCACAGCGTTCTTCCTCGAAGCCGGTTTCCTCGGTGTCATGCTGTTCGGCTGGAACAAGGTCGGGCGCAATCTGCACTTCTTCGCCACGGTCATGGTCGCCATCGGCACACTGATCTCGACCTTCTGGATTCTCGCTTCCAACAGCTGGATGCAGACCCCGCAAGGCTACGAAATCGTCAATGGCCAGGTGATTCCGGTGGACTGGCTGGCGGTGATTTTCAACCCGTCGTTCCCTTACCGTCTGTTACACATGTCGACGGCGGCGTTTGTCGCGACTGCTTTCTTCGTTGGTTCCTCGGCGGCCTGGCATTTACTGCGCGGCAAGGACAACCCGGCGATCCGCACCATGCTCTCGATGGCCATGTGGATGGCCTTGATCGTGGCGCCGATTCAAGCGGTCATCGGTGACTTTCACGGCCTCAACACGCTCAAGCATCAGCCGGCGAAAATCGCTGCGATCGAAGGTCATTGGGAAAACCACGGCGATGAGCCGACCCCGCTGATCCTGTTCGGCTGGCCGGACATGAAAGAAGAACGGACCAAATTCGCTGTAGAGATCCCGTATCTGGGCAGCCTGATCCTCACGCACTCGCTGGACAAACAGGTCCCGGCGCTCAAGGAATTCCCGCCTGAAGACCGACCGAATTCGACTATCGTGTTCTGGTCGTTCCGGATCATGGTCGGCCTGGGTTTCCTGATGATCTTCACCGGTTTGTGGAGCCTGTGGCTGCGTAAACGCGACAAGCTCTATACCTCCCGGCCGTTCCTTTATCTGGCGTTGTGGATGGGGCCGTCCGGCCTGATCGCGATCCTCGCCGGTTGGTTTACCACTGAAATCGGCCGTCAACCGTGGGTGGTCTACGGGTTGATGCGCACGGCGGACGCCTCCTCCAATCACAGCTTCATGCAGATGAGCATCACGCTGATTCTGTTCGTGGTGGTGTACTTCGCGCTGTTTGGTGCCGGGCTTGGCTACATGATGCGCCTTGTGCGCAAAGGGCCGAAGATCGACGAAGGCAAGGAAACGCCCGAGGGCGGTCCAGGCAAGAAACGCACACCGGCCCGGCCGCTGTCCGCCGCCGATGACAACGGTGACGGCGACCACAGCCCCAGCCTGACCAAGGAGATTTGACTCATGGGTATTGATCTTCCGCTGATCTGGGCCGTGATCATCATCTTCGGCATCATGATGTACGTGGTCATGGACGGTTTCGATTTGGGGATCGGGATTCTCTTCCCGTTCATTCCGGGCAAGACCGACCGTGACGTCATGATGAACACCGTCGCGCCGGTCTGGGACGGTAACGAAACCTGGCTGGTGCTGGGCGGTGCAGCGTTGTTCGGTGCCTTCCCGCTGGCGTATTCGGTGGTGCTCTCGGCGTTGTACCTGCCGCTGATTTTTATGCTGATCGGGCTGATCTTCCGCGGCGTGGCCTTCGAGTTCCGCTTCAAGGCCAAGGATGACAAGCGCCACCTCTGGGACAAGGCCTTCATCGGGGGCTCGATCGCTGCAACGTTCTTCCAGGGTGTGGCCTTGGGGGCGTTCATCGATGGGTTTTCAGTGGTAAACCGTCAGTTTGCCGGTGGCTCACTGGACTGGTTCACCCCGTTCACAATGTTCTGTGGCGCAGCGCTGGTGGTGGCTTACGCGCTGCTCGGTTGCACCTGGCTGATCATGAAGACCGAAGGCAAGTTGCAGGAGCAGATGCATCACCTGGCACGACCACTGGCCTTCGTGGTGTTGGCGGTAATTGGGATTGTCAGCATCTGGACACCCCTGGCCCACGCCGATATTGCGGCTCGCTGGTTCACCCTGCCGAACCTGTTCTGGTTCCTGCCGGTGCCGATTCTGGTGCTGGTGACCATGTACGGTCTGATCCGCGCGGTGGCTCGCAATGCGCACTACACGCCATTCCTGCTGACGCTGGTGCTGATCTTCCTCGGCTACAGCGGTTTGGGCATCAGCCTGTGGCCGAACATCGTGCCGCCGTCGATCTCGATCTGGGACGCCGCCGCACCGCCGCAAAGCCAGGGCTTCATGCTGGTGGGCACGTTGTTCATCATCCCGTTCATCCTGGGTTACACCTTCTGGAGCTACTACGTGTTCCGCGGCAAGGTCACCCACGAAGATGGCTATCACTAGAGCACGCGACAGTGGCGCAGGGCTGAGACCTGCGTCATTTCGTCAGAGGAGATTGCGATGAAGGCGGGTAAACATTCCTTGCAGGAAATCGAAGCAGCAGAGAAAAAGCCGCTCTGGCAGCGACTCGGCTGGCTGGCGATGATCTGGACCGGCAGCGTTGTGGCGCTGTTCATCGTGGCCAGCCTGATGCGCATGTTCATGAATGCCGCGGGCCTGACGACCCACTGATTTTTTTGCACCTGATCCCATCCCGTTGCCGTGCGGCACGGATCTACAACCCTCCTTTGCTGGAGGGTTTTTTTTGCCTGGGATTATTTTCGGGCTTTAAGGATCACGAACTTGGGTGTGGCCGCCACTTGCTCGACGCCGCGGAACAACCGCGCGAGCTTGCTGTGATAACCCAGATGACGGTTGCCGACGATGTACAGCGCGCCGCCCACCACCAGCGCCTCTCGGGCCTGCTGGAACATGCGCCAGGCCAGGAAGTCGCCGACGACTTGTTGTTGGTGAAACGGTGGGTTGCACAGTACGACGTCCAGAGACTGAGGTTCCTGACCCGCCAAACCATCGCCGGCACGGACAACCACTTCCCGGTCACCGAGCGCCGTGCGCCAGTTTTCAGCCGCCGATTGCACGGCCATGAACGACTCGTCCACGAGCGTGTAGTGGGCCTCGGGGTTTTGCAGGGCGCTGGCGATGGCCAACACCCCATTGCCACAACCGAGGTCGGCAACCCGCGCTGAGCCGAGGTTCTTTGGCAGGTGCGGCAAAAACGCTCGCGTGCCGATGTCCAGGCCTTCGCGGCAGAACACATTGGCGTGATTCAGCAGTTCGATCTCAGGGGCGTCGAGTCGATAACGGGTCGGGTAGGGGGACACGACGGGTGCTTTGACCTCAGCGGTCGCGATCAATAGCCGAGCCTTCTTCACCGCCAACGAGGCTTGCACCGGCCCGATGTAGCGTTCCAGCAGATCGCCCGCGGCGCGGGGCAAATGCTTGATCATCGCCGCCGCAATCACCTGGGCTCCCGGCGCCAGTTGACCCTGCAAACGAATCAGTTGTTCTTCCAGCAAGGCGAGGGTTTTCGGGACCCGGATCAGTACCCGGTCAAAGGGGCCTGAAAAGGCTTCGCTGGCAGGTACGCTTGGCACCGCATCAAACGCCTGGCCGTTACGGATCAGATTTTTTTCCAGTCCCTGAAAGGCCAGGAACGAGTCACCGCTGCTGGTCACTTGAACCTTGCCCGCCAGGCTGGCAGCCAATGCGCCAAAGCTGTCGTTGAGCACCAAAACCCGAGTGTCGGCCGAGGGCTGTTGGTCAGCCAGATGGGTGAGCAGGTATTCGTCTGCGGCATCAAACGCCTGCAGCGGTTCGTTCTGCTGTTCGGGCTGGCGGATCAGGTCGAGTCGGGCGAAGGGTGTTTCGAGCAAGGGCATGAGGCGGGGCTCTGGGTAATCAACGGGGTCATCAACAGGTGTCCCGCGGCCCAAGGGCGTTGTAGCGGGCGAAACCGTCCGAGTGTACTTCGTCGTGAAGGTTCACACGTCATCACTCAGGAGGGACCGCAAATGGTACGTTTTTTTCTTTTGGATTACTTGCAGGTTTTTTGGGTCAGCGTATCGCGCTGCTGTTGAGAATACCGTCCTTGGTGGCGGCGATGACTGCCGAAATCTTGTTATGGACCCCGAGCTTCAGAATGGCGCTTTGCACATGGAAATTGACCGTGCGTGCGCTGAGGTTAAGGATTCTGGCACTCTCATACGCAGTCTTGCCATCAGCCGCCAGTTTCAATACATCGATCTCGCGGGGGGACAAATGCGGCACGGGTGGCTTCATCGATTTCCTGGGCAGTGTCTGTGCGATCAACGCATGCAGATGGCGCCCGATGAACACTGAAAAACCGAGATTTTCATACAGTTCAAACGCAGTGATCGGGGAATGGCTTCTGGCCAGGCTCAGAATGCTGGAAACACCACTGTCCTCGTCATGGACCGATTGTGACCAGCCGTGCTGCAATCCTTGTTTCTCAAGCGCATCCCACAAGCACGGGGTCTTGGAAAAAAGTTCTTCGCTCCATAGGACAGGCAGCCTGGAGTGATTGCAGTGAGCCACTATTGGGTCTATTGCACCGAAATTTTTTTGTTCATATTCAATGTTCCAGTCCGTAGGGTAGTTGTTGAGCTGGACTGTATTGAAGTGGTCAGTTTTTGTTGGGTATGTTATTGAAAAGGCAAAAAATTTAAAGCCTATATTTTTCGCGAAACCCAGTGAAATCCGGTAGGCAGTCTCAATCTCCGTTGTCCGCGATAATTGGTTGAGTTGTGATTCCTTCCACCTCTCCATAGTGTCTCTCCAGATGTGACGTTACATGGGGCTGCCGTTTTGGATCCAAGATCCGGCACGAACCGAGTGTAGGATGTTTCCTATGAAGGTGTTGAGAATTTTTGGCTTTGTTTGTGATTTTTAAACAAGTATCTGGTTCTAACGTTAGGGAGTACTGATATGGATAACGAAAGGTCGGGCTTACTATAAAAGCCTTGGATTTATGCGTTAACTGGATAGTTAATGTTAAGTCGTACTATGAAATCAATGCGGATGAGTCCCCGGCTAAAGCCACTACAAATCACCGGTGTTTAAGCCCTCCGCTTTGCGGGACACTGTGGCTATCTGTTGAATGGAGCACCCCATGACCGCCAGTGCAGAAAAATTCACTCGCCAGACCTTGCTCGACGTCCAGTCGCTGACCCCCAGTCTGTTCACCCTGCGGACCACCCGGGATCCGGGTTTTCGTTTTCGTGCAGGGCAATTCGCCCGGCTGGGCGTTACCAAGGCTGACGGCAGCACCGTATGGCGGGCCTATTCTATGGTGTCGTCGCCCTATGACGAGTTCCTCGAATTCTTTTCCATTGTGGTGCCGGGGGGGGAGTTCACCAGTGAGCTGAGTCGGCTCGGAGTCGGCGATACGCTGCTGGTCGAGCGTCAGGCCTTCGGTTACCTGACGCTGGATCGCTTTGTCGACGGCCGTGATCTCTGGTTGTTATCCACAGGCACCGGCCTGGCGCCGTTTCTGTCGATCCTGCAGGACTTCGAGGTCTGGGAGAAATTCGAACGAATCATCCTGGTCTACAGTGTGCGCGAAGCCCGGGAACTGGCTTATCAGGACCTCGTCAGCGGGTTGGCCCTGCGCGACTATTTAGCGGAGTTTGCGCACAAGCTGCAGTTCATCACCACGGTCACGCGCGAGCAGCATCATGGCGCTCTGAGCGGCCGGATCACTGCGCTGATCGAAAATGGCGAGCTGGAGCGGGCGGCAGGCCTGGCGCTGACGGCCGAGCACTCAAGGGTCATGCTTTGCGGCAATCCGCAGATGATCGATGACACGCGCAAATTGCTCAAACAGCGCCATATGCACTTGAGCCTCAGTCGCCGACCCGGGCAAGTGGCGGTGGAAAACTACTGGTAAAAAAAACGGCGTCTCAAGGGCGCCGTTGCTTGTTTTACTGACCTGTTGAGGGCCGGTTGTTCTGAGCCTTGAGCAGATCGCGGATCTCTTCCAGCAGCTCTTCTTCCTTGGACGGAACCGGCGGCAGCGTTGGCGCAACGGCCTCTTCGCGTTTCAGGCGGTTGATGGCTTTGACGCCCATGAAGATCGCGAAGGCGACGATGATGAAGTCAATCATGCTCTGGATGAATTTACCGTACGCCAGCGCCACCGCCGGGATGTCCCCGTTGGCTGCTTTGAGCGTAATGGCCAGGTCACTGAAATCCACCCCACCGATCAGCAGGCCAATGGGTGGCATGACCACGTCGCCTACAAACGATGAAACGATCTTGCCGAAGGCGGCGCCAATGATGATACCGACGGCCATGTCGACCACATTACCTTTGACCGCGAAGGCCTTGAACTCACTTATCACGCCCATAGGTTATTTCCTTGTTACAGATGAGGTTGGTGAGCGCAGTGTAAATCAGCACGATGCATTCTGCTCGAAACAACTGCTTACACAGCTTGCCGGCTAGCGACCTTCTCAGCGGTAAAAAGTTTGAAATTGCCACTGCTCTTGTTCGGGGTAGCCGCTTTAACGTAGGGCGCTCCAGCGCGCCCGCAGGACATTTTACCCATCGATCGCTCGTCTCTGCTGAGTGGAGGGAGATGCAGGATAAAAACATAGAAAGTAGGGGCTTTAGCATCACTGGTTGATGCAAGGGCAATGTGCGGTATATGAAGTTTTATGTTAATGGTTTGCAGGGTGTACGGACTCGCACCTCAAACAAACTCCCTGTGTTAGATGGTGAGAATGCCATTTTATTGCCATTAGCTTGGATTGTACGTTCAAGTTCTGAATGACAAGGATTTGTACACGTTTGATTTTTGTTTCATGGGGCGAGACTAATGTCGGGTTGGATATGTTTGGAGTCGTTGTACAGGTTTTCATAGTTAGTAATGCCGTGTATGTATTCCAGGGCTGAACAAGTTTCTACCGAAGATTCGCTGGGTAACTTCGGCGTACTGATCCGCTCCAGCTGAGCTATCATCGCGTTTTTTTGCCGGGAGTTCAGATGGCCAAGGCCAAGCGCATGTACGGCTGCACCGAGTGCGGCTCAACCTTCCCCAAGTGGGCCGGCCAATGCGGCGAGTGCGGGGCCTGGAACACCCTGACTGAAACCATGGTTGAGAGTGGCGGTGCCGCAGCCCCCAGCGGTCGCACCGGCTGGACCGGTCAACAGGCACAGATCAAGACCCTGGCCGAAGTCAGCGTCGAAGAAATCCCGCGTTTTTCCACAGCGTCCAGCGAGCTCGATCGGGTGCTGGGCGGTGGTCTGGTAGACGGCTCGGTGGTGCTGATCGGCGGTGATCCGGGCATCGGCAAATCGACCATTCTGCTGCAAACCTTGTGCAACCTCGCCAAAGTCATGCCAGCACTGTACGTCACCGGCGAAGAATCCCAGCAGCAAGTGGCCATGCGCGCCCGTCGTCTCGGCTTGCCTCAGGATCAACTGCGGGTGATGACCGAAACCTGCATCGAGACCATCATCGCCACCGCCCGGCAGGAAAAACCCAAGGTGATGGTGATCGACTCGATCCAGACGATCTTCACCGAGCAGCTGCAATCGGCACCGGGCGGCGTGTCCCAGGTCAGGGAAAGCGCGGCGTTGCTGGTGCGCTATGCGAAGCAGAGCGGCACGGCCATTTTCCTGGTCGGTCACGTGACGAAAGAAGGTGCATTGGCCGGGCCGCGAGTGCTGGAGCACATGGTCGACACGGTTCTGTATTTCGAAGGCGAATCCGATGGGCGCTTGCGTTTGCTGCGGGCGGTGAAGAACCGTTTCGGCGCCGTCAACGAACTGGGCGTATTCGGTATGACCGACAAGGGGCTGAAAGAAGTCTCCAACCCTTCGGCGATTTTTCTCACCCGTGCGCAGGAAGAAGTGCCGGGCAGTGTGGTCATGGCGACGTGGGAAGGGACGCGACCGATGCTGGTGGAAGTCCAGGCGCTGGTGGACGACAGTCACCTGGCCAATCCACGTCGGGTAACGCTGGGGCTGGACCAGAATCGACTGGCGATGTTGTTGGCGGTGCTGCACCGTCACGGCGGCATTCCGACCCACGATCAGGATGTGTTTCTCAACGTGGTTGGCGGGGTGAAGGTGCTGGAAACGGCCTCCGATCTGGCGCTGATGGCGGCGGTCATGTCCAGTTTGCGCAACCGGCCACTGCCCCACGATCTCCTGGTGTTCGGCGAAGTCGGGCTTTCCGGCGAAGTACGCCCGGTGCCGAGCGGCCAGGAACGCTTGAAAGAAGCCGCCAAGCACGGCTTCAAACGCGCCATCGTGCCCAAGGGCAATGCGCCTAAAGAGGCGCCACCGGGGTTGCAGATTATTGCCGTAACGCGTTTGGAGCAGGCGCTGGACGCTCTGTTCGAATAACCTTCCAGATAGAACACAATCCTTGTGGGAGCGAGCCTGCTCGCGAAAGCGGTATGCCAGTCGACTTAAATGTTGAATGTCAGACCGCATTCGCGAGCAAGCTCGCTCTCACATTGGAATGGGGATTGGCCCTCAGACTTCAATCAGTGCACCCAACTCCCGCTCCAGCTCCTGCGGATCGCCAAGGTTGAGTTCAACCAATCGCCGCAAGCGTTCGATGGATTCCAGGCTGATATGTCGGCAGACGAAGCCGAGCTGACCATGATCATCGTGGGTCAGTTGCACATCCATCTTGATGGCGACGTCCTCGTTGAGATGAATATCCACCAGGAAATGCCACTCCCGATTCCCCAGCCACGGTTCGGGCTTTTCGATCAACAGTCCCTTCAGTGATAGGTCGATCAACTTCACCGGCCAGATGAATTCCCCCTGACTCAGTTCGGTTCGGGCATCGAACGCAATACGTTTGAAGCGGCGGCGATCGGCAGGGTGCTCGCTCATGGCGCAATCCTCGTAAGTGTTCGCTGACTATAGACCCGCATTGTCAAAGGCTGCCAGCAAAGTGATGGCTCAACCCATGTCGGGGGATGGCCTTTGCGGCCGTTAGCGCTAAACTCGGGATGGCTGTCTTTCTTGTCCACCCTGGCTGGAATCATAAAATGAAAAATAATAATAGCCTGCTACGCCACCTACCCTGGCTGCTGCTGGCAATCGTAGGGGCGTGCGCCCTAGGGGTAGTGGCATTGCGCCGAGGCGAGGCGATCAACGCCTTGTGGATTGTGGTCGCCGCCGTGGCCATCTATCTGGTTGCGTATCGTTACTACAGTCTGTTCATCGCTAACAACGTGATGCAGCTCGACCCGCGACGGGCCACCCCCGCCGTGCTCAACAATGACGGTCTGGACTACGTCCCCACCAACAAACACATCCTCTTCGGTCACCACTTCGCAGCCATCGCTGGCGCAGGGCCGCTGGTCGGTCCGGTTCTGGCGGCGCAGATGGGTTACCTGCCCGGGACGCTGTGGCTGATTGCCGGCGTGGTGCTGGCGGGTGCCGTTCAGGACTTCATGGTCCTGTTCATGTCCACCCGCCGCAACGGCCGTTCCCTGGGCGACATGGTCCG
>NZ_JBBWCB010000374.1:0-250 GCF_039888995.1 Pseudomonas rossensis
GCGAACCAGGGGAACTGAAACATCTAAGTACCCTGAGGAAAAGAAATCAACCGAGATTCCCTTAGTAGTGGCGAGCGAACGGGGACTAGCCCTTAAGTGGCTTTGAGATTAGCGGAACGCTCTGGAAAGTGCGGCCATAGTGGGTGATAGCCCTGTACGCGAAAATCTCTTAGTCATGAAATCGAGTAGGACGGAGCACGAGAAACTTTGTCTGAATATGGGGGGACCATCCTCCAAGGCTAAATACTAC
>NZ_JBBWCB010000375.1:0-247 GCF_039888995.1 Pseudomonas rossensis
GGGTTGTGGGCAGTTGCGCCATCACGGCTTGGTGTTCAGGCCACACAGGTATCAGGCGGACTATACCGGAAGGCCCCAGCAGAACCACGTTGAAGGCGTGGTTAATGGCCGCGCGCGTGTTTGGGTGGAGTCCGTGTTGCGTAATGGCCGTATTGACCGCCGCCTCCAACGCTGCTGGGCGCACTTCGCCCGCAGCAGGCGCCAGCGTTGACCAGCTCAGATCCTGCTGCTCGAGGTGACACAGAAA
>NZ_JBBWCB010000376.1:0-242 GCF_039888995.1 Pseudomonas rossensis
TACCTGCCCGGGACGCTGTGGCTGATTGCCGGCGTGGTGCTGGCGGGTGCCGTTCAGGACTTCATGGTCCTGTTCATGTCCACCCGCCGCAACGGCCGTTCCCTGGGCGACATGGTCCGTGAAGAAATGGGCCGCATCCCCGGGACCATCGCGCTGTTTGGCTGCTTCCTGATCATGATCATCATCCTCGCGGTGCTGGCGCTGATCGTTGTAAAAGCCCTGGCCGAAAGCCCGTGGGGTAT
>NZ_JBBWCB010000377.1:0-240 GCF_039888995.1 Pseudomonas rossensis
GCACCCCACGGTGCCATCGTCGACGAGTTCAACCCTGTGTTCGTTGGAGGCCGTCCCGGCGGAGCGAAGCGGGGTCGGGTTGTCGGGGGCTTGAGCGGGATGCCTGGCAGGCGACGGTGGCGGGGACTGGTGCGGTTCTGTCCACGCGTATGAACTGCTGGGGGGGATTCGTGGACTCATAAACACTCCATGATGAGTGGAAAAAGGTAAAAAAGAAAAACAGGCGCGCAGGTGGTGACG
>NZ_JBBWCB010000378.1:0-240 GCF_039888995.1 Pseudomonas rossensis
GCACCCCACGGTGCCATCGTCGACGAGTTCAACCCTGTGTTCGTTGGAGGCCGTCCCGGCGGAGCGAAGCGGGGTCGGGTTGTCGGGGGCTTGAGCGGGATGCCTGGCAGGCGACGGTGATGGGGACTGGTGCGGTTCTGTCCACGCGTATGAACTGCTGGGGGGGATTCGTGGACTCATAAACACTCCATGATGAGTGGAAAAAGGTAAAAAAGAAAAACAGGCGCGCAGGTGGTGACG
>NZ_JBBWCB010000379.1:0-239 GCF_039888995.1 Pseudomonas rossensis
GTGCGTCGACGCACATAGCCTTGGCGGGCGCGATGCAACGCCTGCATTGCCAGCGCCGCAACGCTTTTGACCGGCACTGCGTAGATCTTTTCATCGCGACCAGCCCGCAGAATCGCCAGTGCATCGTTGCGATCATTTTTAGGCCCGCTGCGATGGGTGGCCACCAAACCGGCTGGAAGAATCCGCGCCAGATTGCCTTGCTCTTGCAACTGCCGGGCCCAGGCTTGAGCACCCGGACC
>NZ_JBBWCB010000380.1:0-239 GCF_039888995.1 Pseudomonas rossensis
CGTTCACAGGAGACGACGGGGCATCTCGCGAGGTGTATACCGTGTTTCAGCTCGACACCCTTATCAGCATCGGCTACAGGGGCCCTGAGACGCGAGGTGAACTGATCTCTGCCGCGTCACCGAATCCCGCTCGCCTGGCATCCCCGCCCAGGAGACCACACTATGACCCGACGCAAGCGCAGAGGGACGACCGTGCCGGACAGTCATCCAGCCTCACCGCCGCAAGGCCTGGTCCTCAG
>NZ_JBBWCB010000381.1:0-239 GCF_039888995.1 Pseudomonas rossensis
CCGCCGCAAGGCCTGGTCCTCAGTACGAAACCCATAACCAGGGAGAGAGGGATGATCAAGGCTTCAGTTTTGAGCAGATGACGGCTGCCGCCTCCGCGTCCCGCCGTCAGGGCCATGAGGCGCTGCACAGCACCACGGTCGGCGCCGGTCCCTCGCGCACAAGAGCGACGGCCACTGCACCGGGTAGATATTCCCCCTATACCGCTATAAGACAATCCCCCGTCCCCACGCGGCGAACC
>NZ_JBBWCB010000382.1:0-239 GCF_039888995.1 Pseudomonas rossensis
GGACCAGGCCTTGCGGCGGTGAGGCTGGATGACTGTCCGGCACGGTCGTCCCTCTGCGCTTGCGTCGGGTCATAGTGTGGTCTCCTGGGCGGGGATGCCAGGCGAGCGGGATTCGTTGATGCGGCAGAGATCAGTTCACCTCGCGTCTCAGGGCCCCTGTAGCCGATGCTGATAAGGGTGTCGAGCTGAAACACGGTATACACCTCGCGAGATGCCCCGTCGTCTCCTGTGAACGTGAC
>NZ_JBBWCB010000383.1:0-239 GCF_039888995.1 Pseudomonas rossensis
GGAGGCCATTCGCGGCGTAGCTACTTCATTTTTTGTGGCTTGATATCCACCACCGTGCCCGCTTGTACGTTTTTGATCGGTGAAAGCAAGTGCGGCGAAATATTCCAGCGTTGGCTGGTATCGGTTACCACTGTGACGGTCTTGCGGTTGAACTTCATGACGGTACCGGACAGGCGCTCACCACTGGGTGAGTCGAAGCTTACCCGTGCTCCTGGATGGAACTGCATCATCGATTTATG
>NZ_JBBWCB010000040.1:0-46624 GCF_039888995.1 Pseudomonas rossensis
GATCGGGGTCGGGGAGAAAGGTGAGATCGTGGTTTGCCATGGGTGTCTCTTGCTTGAGGGGGTAAAGGGGCCGTCGAGTATATAGCGGCTGGAAAACTCAGTGTGGAACGCCCAGTTTGATAGCGATATCTTCTGGCTGGAGACGCCGCCCATCGACTGGTGTAGCCAAAACAATCCAGGGAAAGGTCATTCCAGTAGCGAGACCAGACGCGGCTCAATTGAGGTCTCAAGCACCTCAAGCAGAGCCAGCGTCACCGGCAGCTTGAAGCGCCGTCTTCCCGCGCTGCCGGGATTGAGGTAGAGCTGTTCGCCGCGCCATTCTATGCGTGGCTTGTGCGAATGGCCGGTGATCACCAGCTTTATGCCTGCATCAAGCACGGCTGGGAGATCGGCACTGTCATGTACCAGCAAGGTCTGCCATCCGTTCAGGTCGAAACATAGGCAGTCGGCGAGGTTTTCCGCCCAAGGGGCGTCCAGATCATTGTTCCCGCGGACCACGTGCAGCGGGGCTATTGACGCCAGTTGATCGAGAATTTCGGGATTGCCGATGTCGCCCGCATGAATAATCCGTTCACAACCCTGCAGCGCAGCAAGGGCTTCGGTGCGGAGCAAGCCATGGGTATCGGAAATCACGCCCACTTTCATGCAACATTCCACACCCGGTTCAAGCATCGGCACCTACTCCTCAAAGCGACCCGTGGCATCACGATCGCGCTCGTATCGTCTTGTGAGCGGAAACGGCGGCAACCAGGACTCGCGACGCACGATCCAGCTTTCGTAGGTTGGCATCAGTTGGTCTGGGGCATCCAGGGACCCCAGGTTCACTTCGATTTCGTCGTCGGTGCGCGCAAAAACGGACGAGCCGCAGCGGGGACAGAAAAACCGCCCGGCGTAGTCGCGTGTTTCGCCTTCGATCGTCACCGCACTCTGAGGGAATATCGCAGATGCGTGAAAAAGCGCCCCATGATGCTTGCGGCAGTCGAGACAGTGACAAAGGCCGACCCGATACGGGAGTCCTGACGCCTCAATTCGGACGTTGCCGCACAGGCACCCACCCGTGAATCGCTCCATGCTGCGTCTCCTCTAAAATCAAGCAGTCGGAACGTGATCCCCCCGACTCAAGGCGCATTAACCACGACATAAGTCACATCGCTGCCCTGATACTGCGGTTGATACCAGGTTGAACCGCACTGCATGTAAGCCGTGTTGTACTGGATGACTTGCACGCAACTGGGGGGCAGTTGCGCAGGCGTGAAGATCGACCCGACCACCGCCGCTGTCACCGCGACCGTTGCGGTGACGGCCGCCGCCGTGGCGATCGGATGGTAGTGATTGTCGTAGCCATAGCGGCCACGCCCGTCTACATCGATGTCCACGTCGCGGCTGTTGTCGATGTTGACGTTACGGGTGCTGTTGTTGATGTTGGTTCGGTTGCCGACCGTGTTGCCGGCATTGACCCGATTGCCCGCGTTGACGTTGGTAGCGCGTTGCGCGGTATTGCCGGTGTTGACGCGCTGAGCCCTTTGGGCAGTGGGCGGCGGCGCACGATTGACCGATGCCCTGGCATGCCCTTGGGCGCGCTGGGGTCGGGCATCCACATAAGTGACCAGGCTCAGCGTCAGTACCGAGGTGGTTACGAGCGATAACAACAGGCTCCACGACTTCGTCCTGTTCATGTCATTCCCCTCCCTGATCACTGGCTTTCTTCAAAGGAATCGCCACATCGCCCTTACCCGGTGCGAAGGTGAAGATCGAGTCCTTGATGCCTGGCTTCAGGTTCCAGCGATACACCGCGCTGTATTCCGGAAACCCCGGTTCATCGGTGGTAGTGATCACCAGTTTGCACGGCAACGGCTTCTCGGATCGGGTGATCCACAACTGCCAGTCAACGCCCTCCTGCCGAAAGGCCAGGTGATCACACAGTTGCCCCTTGATCGTCGACGGGCCGACATACAGCGCCTCTTTCAGCGCATCGATCTGCGCCTGATCGCTGCCAAACAGAAACAGGTCCTCCATGGGCACCTGAATCCCGTAATGGTTTTCTATCAAGTGCAGCGTATCGGAGACTTCAGGCGGCGCATCCACGGTGGTGTAGTACTTGAGAAACGGTGAATACTGGGTCAGTTTCTTGCCGTTGTAGAAGAACTCTCGCGTTCGAACATCGCCTTGCGTCTTGGCATACATCCGATCGCGACCCACCACTTTCAAGACAGTGGAGGCCTCGGTCTTGATCTTCTGGCCGGACTCCAGAACGGTATCCCGGGACACTTCGGCATCAACCTGAAACGTCGCCAGACTGCGTAGGTAGGTGCCCATATCGATGAGTTTATCGACCACTTGCGGGTTAATCGTCGGGGTGGCGTCCGGTGTTGGCGGATCGTCGGCACGAGCCCCGGGGATCAGCGCCAGGGTGAACAACAGGCAGAAAACACTCGCGTTGGCTTTCATTGATCCCGCTCCTGGGCCTGTGCACGACTCTTAAGCCTAGACCCGGCGTGACCCGTTCGCCAGAAGGGCAAAAACCCTATGGGCAAACCGGATTGGAGCACTCTATGATTGAACCCCATGACCACCACGCCTCCGATCCGCCAACCCTGCCCGCCCGGCGCCTGCGACTGCGGGCGTGACCCGCTGCTGGAAACACCGGGGGCGGACGTGCGTATCCTGTTTCTGACCCGTTCGGAAGAAAAGCGCCTGGTCGAACGCCTGGAAAACCTCCAGAGCCTGAGTGACCTTGAGCGTGTGCAACGGCGGATGTACGAGCAGTTGGGCATCCGCGTGGACATCGTCCCCAGTTTCAACGAAGTACGCACCATGCGCGGTATCGGTATTAACCTTGGCGAACAACCAGGGCTATGCCGCAAAACCCGTCAGTCGATCCCGGCCGCGATTCGCCGCGCACTGGAGAAGCGCCCGGAGATTGCCTACGAGCTGCTCAATGCCAACGACCTGTTGCGCGACGCGTGAGTCCTTCCAGCGAGCCGATGTCATTGAATCCACGGACTGATAAAAAGGCAATGAAACAGGATCAGCGGTCATACGCAGAGTCTTGGCCGCTGCTATGCCTTCTCATGGGAGCAATGGTTTCAAGCCAGTCAGGGATGAAGCTGGAAACTCAAGCGTGACCGTGGTCCCGGCACCCGCCAGGTGCGCGAAGAGCAACAGGTGCCAATCCGTAGCAGGAGGTGGCAAATGTTATTCATAGTCAGTTGGTCTATCAGTTCGGCAAATCGTAACAGCGCGATCGAGCGTTTCCTCAAGACCGGGGGGGCTCCACCCGCGGGCGTCAAGATGCTGGGGCGCTGGCACGCCGTCGGTGGTGCATCCGGTTTTGGCGTGGCAGAGGCCAGTGATCCGGCGGCCATTCAGAAGTGGGTGCTGGAATGGAGCGACCTCATGACCATGGAGGTCCAGGCGGCACTGACCGATGAACAGATCGCGCCGTTGCTGGCGGCCGCTGTTGGCAAGCAATAGTCGTTGGGGCGGCGAGCCGGGCTCGCCGCCCCATGCCCTCCCCCGCACGAACTTTTACTGTTCCCCTGGGCGAATCCTGGCGCATTGCGGCCGGCCACCTATGCTCTGAACAAGGTCACCGACATCAATCCATGGAGCACTCACCACAATGAACCTGTCCCGAAAGCTGTTTATTGGCATTGCGCTGACCAGCCTGCTGATCGGCGGTTGCACCTCGAAAGTCACCGAGCGTGAGCAGTATTCCGGCTTCCTGTCCAACTACAACAACTTGCAGCAGGTCACCACCACCAGCGGCGAAACAGCCATGCGCTGGGTGAGCCCGTCCTGGAATCCAGATGCCTATAACACCGTGGTTTTCAATAAGCTGGAGCTCTACCCGGCGCCCAAGCCCACTGAGCGGGTTAACCAGCAAACCCTGGACGAGTTGCAGAGCTACATGACCAGCAAGGCCAAAGGCGTGCTGGACCAGAAGTATCGGGTGGTGTCGAGCGCAAAATCAGCGCCGGCCGGTTCAAAAACCTTGATCATGCGCGCGGCGATCACCGGGGTGAATGCCGAAAACGAAGGCATGAAGTGGTATGAAGTGGTTCCGGTTGCCGCCGTCGTGGGGGGTGTTTCCGCTGTCAGTGGTCACCGCGATCAGGACACCACACTGTTCATCGAGGCCGAGTTTATCGACGCCAGCAACAACCAGACCGTGGCGAAAGTGGTGCGAAAAGTCTTTGGCAGCACCCTGTCAAACGCCAGCCAGAAGATCACCACCAAGGATTTCAAAGTGGCGATCGACAAGCTGACCAGTGACCTACAGGCGTTCATCAAGTAACCCCTGTAGGAGCTGCCGCAGGCTGCGATCTTTTGATCTTGATGTTGTCGGTGTAACCACTATCGCCAAGATCGCAGGCTTCGCCAGCTCCTACACCTATCGTGTTCACCCCAACCGCTACTTCTTCATCCCAACCCGCCGCCGCATTTCGGCGGTGATCGACTGCCGGGTTTTCTTCAGGTCGGCCCAAGGTTCATCACCGACCTCGGCCAGGCGTCCATGCACAGTGTGCACGTTCCACTGATTGCCACCCTTGAGCTCGCCCACCTCTTCGCGAAAGATCGGCACTGACACCGGCAGCCCTTCGCGGGTGCGCACGGCGTAGGCGCAGATGGTCGTGGCGCCAAGGCCGTTGCGCAGGTAATCGATGAAGATCCGCCCGACCCGGTTCTTCGGTCCCGACACGGCGGAAAAACGCTCCGGCAGCAACTTGGCCATGTGGCTGACAATCGCGTGGCTGAAGTCTTTCACCTCATCCCAACCCAGCTTGCGAGTCAGTGGTACCACCAAGTGAATCCCTTTGCCGCCGCTGGTCTTGAGGAACGCCTTGAGCCCCAGTTCATCGAGTACCGAGAGGGTCAGCTGGGTGGCTTCGACCATGCTTTTCCAGGGCAGCGCCGGGTCCGGGTCGAGGTCGAGGACGAAGCGGTCGGGTTTGTCGAGGTTGTCCGAGGTGGCGTTCCAGGTGTGCAGCTCAACGGTGCTCATCTGCACGGCGCCGATCAGGGCTTCGGCGTTGTTGATGATCATCACCGGTTGGCCGGTGAGTGCCTTGTCCAGGGTGGTGATCCCCGGAATGGCCAGGCGCTCGGCGTTCTTCTGGAAAAACAATTCGCCGGCGATGCCGTCCGGGGCGCGCACCAGCGCCACGGGCCGGTCCTTGAGCTCGGGCAGAATCCATTCGGCGACGCTGGCGTAATACTCCGCCAGTTGCACTTTGGTGGTGCCGCTGCTGGCGTCGATGACCCGGTCCGGGTGAGTGATGCGGACCTTGCCCTCGCCCAGGCCGATTTGTGAGGGCGCGGGCGCGGCTTTCTTTTTGGCAGGGGTGGAAGGTTTTTCGGCAGTGGTTTTTTTCGCGGCTGAAGTCTTCACGGCTTTCGGACGCTCCTCGGTAATGTCTTCGGCAGGTTTGTCGTCACGCAGACCATGGAACACCGCATGACGAACTGAACCTTCTTTGGTCATTTCGGCAAAAGCGACCTCCGCCAGCAGCGTGGGCTTGAGCCAGTGCACACCCTTGGCGTCAAAACCGCTCGGTGGATTGACCACCGAAATCTTTTTGCTTTGCAGCGGTTTCAGTTGCTCGTAGATGCGCTTGAGCGTCGTCTCGTTGAACCCGGTGCCGACTTTGCCCGCGTAACGCAACTCACCGCTGTCGCGGTCATGCAACCCCAGCAGCAGCGCACCGAAGGCATTGCGCGAGCCTTTCGGGTCGGTGAAACCGACGACCACAAATTCCTGCCGATGCTTGCACTTGAGCTTGATCCAGTCGCTGCTGCGCCGCGACACGTAAGGCGAGCCCAGGCGCTTGCCGATCAGCCCTTCCATCTGCATCTGGCAGGCGCTGTTGAGCAAGGCTTCCGGTTCTTCGCTAAAGGCATCGGAGAAGCGCAGCAGCGGGTCTTTGTTGGGGTTGAGTACTGTCGACAGCGCAACCCTTCGCTCCTCGACAGGCACTTCGCACAGGTCCACGCCGTTGAGGTAAGGCATGTCGAACAGGTAGTAAACGATGTTGCCGCTACGGCCTGAGTCGAAGGCGTTTTGCAAGGCCTGAAAGTCCGGCACGCCCTGCTCGTCGGCGACCACCATTTCCCCGTCGAGCCAGGCGGATTCGAGGCCTAGCGCCGCCAACGCCTCGGCTTGTCTGGGCAGTTTATGGGTCCAGTCGTGGCCGTTGCGGGTGAACAGTTTGACTTCGTCGTGGTCGATACGGGTCATGATCCGATAGCCATCGAACTTGATCTCATAGCTCCACTCGCCGCCCGGGGCCTTTTCGACCAGCGTCGCCAGTTCCGGTTTGAGCAGCTCCGGCAATTTGGCTTTGCGGGCGCCCGTCAATGGCGCCGGTTTTTCCTTGCGCGCCGGGGTGGTGGTATTTTTGATGGGTTTGGGTTTGGGTTTGGGCTTGGGCTTGGGTTTGGGTTTGGTAGCGGTCTTCGACTTTTTGGCCACGATGGTCCGGTCACTGAGCACACTGTCGGGCTCGGCGGCGACCACGTCGTAATCGCTTTCGGGTTTGGCCGCGCCGTCCTGATGCTTGATCAGAAACCATTGCTCCTGCTTGCCCGGCAGATGCGTGCGCACCAGGTTCCACAGGCCACCGAGCTTCTCGCCCTTTAGCTCGAATTTAAGCTTGCCCTTGGCGTACGCCTTGGCCGGATCATCCTGAGGAATCCACACCCCCCGGTCCCAGACGATCACGTCGCCGGCGCCGTAATGCCCTTCGGGAATGCTGCCCTCGAAGGTTGCGTAATCAATCGGATGGTCCTCGACGTGGACCGCCAGGCGCTTGACCTTGGGATCCAGTGACGGGCCTTTGGGCACCGCCCAGCTTTTCAGTGCGCCATCGAGCTCCAAACGAAAGTCGTAATGCAGGCGCGAGGCG
The DNA here is from genome assembly GCF_039888995.1 of Pseudomonas rossensis. Classification (NCBI taxonomy): domain Bacteria; kingdom Pseudomonadati; phylum Pseudomonadota; class Gammaproteobacteria; order Pseudomonadales; family Pseudomonadaceae; genus Pseudomonas; species Pseudomonas rossensis. Next base: position 6,906 of record NZ_JBBWCB010000040.1, read on the forward strand.
TCGTGCTTCTGGATGCAGAACTGCAAGGCATGGTCTTTCGCGGTTTTTTTGCCCGAACGTTTATCGGCGGCCGGTTCAGAGGTCGCCGAGAAATCGCGCATGCGATTGTAATCGTCCAGGCTCCTGGTCATGGCGCACCTGCGGACGACGTAACGGTTCCCCCGATGCCTGGGCCGATGCGCGTGACGATCAGGGCGACGACGGCAATGCGTTCCACCCGCTGATAGCCAGGGGTCAACAGTTCTTCACCGAACACATCGGGGTCGAGTTCGTGGTAGGTCCAGCCGAACATCGGCGATTCCAGATACGGAGTCACCGCATCCAGAAACGGGTCGAGGCCATCGATCATCGCCACCCCGGTGTACAGCACCAGGGAGCCACCAGGGGCCAACCGATACAGGGCTTGCTCGACAATGCGCAACGACAATTGCGCACCAAGCGCGCCGCCGCCATGCCGGTAAGCACGCTCGGCCGGGTCGGCCATGTAGGGCGGATTGGCGACGATCAGGTCAAAGTGGCCGTCGACGTCTTGCAGCACATCGCTGGCCTCGATGCTGACGTTAGCCACCTCGGCGAGCGCGGTATTGACTGCGGTCATGCGTAACGCCAACGGGTTGATGTCGACGGCCAGTACTTCGGCCTCACGGCGGGCGCGGGCAATCACAATCGCTCCGACGCCAGCGCCGCAACCAATGTCCACGGCGCGCCTGATCGGCGCGAAGCTCTGTTGCAGATGAGCGTGAATCAGTTGTGCAAAACGATAAGTGTCGGGGCCGAAGAACACCGCGTCAGCGGCATCAGTGGGGTAACCCGAATGCACGAACAACAGATCATCGAGGCTTGACCAGCGCACATGACTTTTCAGTCGACCATTGCATTCCTCGAGGACACCTGCCTGTTGCAACTGCCGCTGCTCATCCACCGACAACAGACCGGGCTCAAACGGCCGCGACCAGCCGAATACTTCGCGCAGGGTCCGAGCGCTTTGCCCGAATACGCGATCATTGACCCGTTGATGGGTCAGCGGCGTTGGCGTGATGAAACGGTAACCGTCGGCCTGCAAGCGGCGCCCCAGTTGCAGCAGAGCCAGATCGGCGGCGCTAAGGTGTTCTTCCTGATTCATGAAGGGCTCCCTATCGAAAACCGGATTTGAGTTCGATGAACCGTCGCGTGGCCATCAGGCCAGCGGGATGGGCGTGCCGATGGGCGGACAACCACGGAATCAAGACCTGCATTTGCTCGTCGGCGGCAAGCCCTTTAAGTGTAGCGTGCAGGCTTTGGACATCCGGGTCATTGACGGGCACTAGTGGTTCGGTCGCGGCACTGCTACCGCGTCGAACCGCGGCCGGCGCTCGCTCAGGTCGCCAGTCCCCGGCAATCCAGTCGTGCAGCAGTTGTTTTTCGTAGGGGCTGAACACCCCGAACATGGCCGCGCCGTTGCCATCGACCAATTGCCAGAAACGGCTGGCTTGCGGGTCCTGGTGACGCTTGATCCAGCCCTTGTTTTCCATCGCGCTGAGAAAGCCTGGCAACTGCTCCGGCGACGACAACCATTGATTGACGGTCTTGCCTTCAAATCGGCAATAGTCGGAATGCATGTGCTGACCAAACGGGCGCTTGCGCTCAAGCATGCTCAGCAACTCGCCGTACAGGTCGAACGACTCGATGATCGCGCGACTGCCCTGCCCCAGATCGTTGAGCCGATAACCCAGCGCAACCCTGCGCAGAAAGTCTTCACGGTCGGCTTCCACCGGCAACAATTGCAGCACCGATTGCACGGCCTTTTGCGCGTGGCCGGTGCTGGCATTGTCGATGGTCACGTGCAGGGTGAAGTAATACGGATCGATGCCCAGCTCGCTGAGTTCATAGGCGCTGATCAGCAAATGCAGCGGCAGTTGTTCATAACCGAGGTTGTAGCCGATCACTTCCGGCAAAAAATCGTCGCTGCAATAACCCAGCGCCAATTGCACCGCGCCTTGCAGGTAACGCTTGTCCGGGATGAACGCGTTGTCCTGCAAGCCATGTTCGGCGAGCAGCTTGCGGTAGATCACCACATGATTTTGCGCCGGGTTGCCGTCGCCCAGCTCTTCCAGGTAGGTGCAAATCAGCCCTTCAAAACGAGGGTCATGCCAGTGCCGCAGCAGGCCATACAGCCACGCGCCGTCCACCAGTTTGGTCGGGGCAACGGCTTGCAGGAAAAACAACGCGTGCGCCTTGTTAGTGAAGAACTGCCGTGGCGCCCCGTCCTTGCGCTTTTGCAGGTAGTCGGCGTATTGGCGTGCCACGTCGGCGCAGTGCTGTTCGACAAAGGTTTGCAACGCCGACAGGTCTCGCGGCATGTCCTCAGGCAGGTCCGTTGCGTGCGCAAGTTGAGCCTCGAGAAAGGATTGACCAAGTGCACGCTGGTGCTCGATATCGTCGCTCAGCAATAACTGTTCGTAGATAGGTTTCAGGCTGCCGGCGGTCAGGATCGCGCGTTGGTGGGCCGGCTGGGATTCAAGTCGTGTCAGGGCAGTCATGGGGTCGTCTCTCGGTCTGAGGCCAGTGGCAGGACGCTGAATCAGCACGTCTCTACATCAGCAGAGCGACACCCCCCGAAGAAAATTCCATCGGCGTTGAAATCGCCCGGACAGACGGGCTTGTGTCGCGGCACCCGGCGCCAGATCAAGTGAATATACTCAGCGAGTGTAGACACACCCTTCGGAGAGCAATCATGCGAACGGTTCATGTCATCGAGCCCGAAAAAACCCCCGACCCGGTCAATGTCGTGGGTGAGGCCATCACCATTCTCGCGGGCGGGGATCTGAGCAAACCTTTTGAAATGCATATCCAGGAAGGCGTGCAAGGCGGCGGGCCGCCTCCGCACTTTCACCCTTGGGACGAAGCGTTCTACGTCATTGACGGGCAGGTGGAAGTGACGGTTGCGGGCAAGGCCACCACCGTTTTCCCCGGGGGTTATGTGCATATTCCTGCTGGGACTGTTCATGCTTACAAGAACATCAGCGCGACGGCAAAGATGATCGGCGTGGTCTCTGATCCGCGCGGTGGTCAGTTCTTTGCCGCGGTGGATCAGCTCAAAGTGCCGCAGGATTTGCCGCGGATACTGGCAATCGCCGAGAGCTTCGGCGTTACGTTTCTGGTGCCGAATAACGCCTGAAACCCGGTAGAGCCCAAGGCTTCAGCTGATTATGATCGTTCCCACGCAGAGTGGAGCGCGGGAACGATCATCAGGCCACACCACCTTTGGCCTGTTGCTCCAGATGCACTTGCAGCTGCGGATCGATACTCAGCGCCGCAGCCAGTTCATCCAGATAGCTGCGTTCGGCGTCCTGCTGATCGTCCACCAGCATCACACTGGCCAGGTACATCTCCGCCGCCATGCCGGAATCCGTGGCCGACTGCGCCACATCGGCGGCGTCCAGTGGCCGCGCGACTTCATCGTCCAGCCATTGCTGGAGCTCTGGGTCATCCGTGTGGCGGCCGATTTCGGTGCTGATCATCTGCTTCTCGGCGTCATCAATCCGGCCATCGGCCTTCGCCGCCGCAATCAATGCACGAAGAATCGCGCGGCTGTGGTCCTCGACTTCCGGGCCGGACAACAGGTCGACAGTGCGCGGTGCCTGCTGCGGCGCCGAGGCCTGGCTGCGTTGCCAGGCTTGATAGGCCTGGAATGCCATCATTCCGAGCGAAGCCAGCGCCGCGTAGTTGGTGCCGCCACCCGACCGAGTCTGGGTCGAGCGGGTCTGGGTCGAACCGCCCATGGCGGAGCCACCGCCCAGCAGACCACCGAGCAAACCACCCAGGCCACCGCCCCCGGCGCTTGAACCGGCACCACCGCCCAACAGGCCACCGAGCAATCCCCCGAGTCCGCCGAGACCACCTTGAGCCGACGCGCCACCGCCACCCTGTTGCGACATTGAGCCTTGGCCGGCCCTTAGTAATTGTTCGAGCAGATCGCTGGTGTTCATGACGATGTCCTCATCGGTTGGAGTGATCCAGTCAGGCAACGATAGTCCTCGCCGACAAATGCGCCACCACCGTTTGGCTGACGGGAAACCCTTATCGCACTTGACCCCGATGACCCTCGGCTGCGAGTGTTCCACCCTCGCAAACCTCCACAGGATCAACGAACACATGGACCGCCATCTGATTGTCGTCAGCGACGTCATCGAACCTGAAGTCGAGCAAGTACTCAGCGCCGGGCTGAGTGCCTTCAATGATCAGATGACCGGAGTCAACGACCGCCAGTCGCTGGCGGTCACGGTCCGCGATCCGGACACACATCAAGTGCTGGGCGGTATCACCGGGCGTACGTCGCTCGGACTGCTGTTTCTTGATCTGTTCTACTTGCCCGAGTCACTGCGCGGCTCCGGGCTTGGTTCTCGACTGCTTAAAGCGTACGAGGACGAAGGCCGTCGTCGCGGTTGCCGCTCGGCGGTGCTCTATACCCTCAGTTTCCAGGCCCCGCAGTTCTATGAAAAACACGGCTGGCAGCGCTTCGGGGAAGTGCCTTGCGACCCGCCAGGCACGAGTCGGGTGTTCATGAGCAGGGCGCTGTGAATGAGCCAGTCTGTACAAGGTCAATCCGCCGATTACTGCGTTTGGGTAAAAGGTATCGCCTGTGCCGATGTTTCATTTAACACCCCGGATTTATCCGGGGTATTTTTTTGCGGCCCAGCTAAGATTTACAGATGGTGAACCTTATCCCCGGATACCCGGTCGATACATGCAACCTGACTTGGTTTGCCGACACCCCCAATTGAAGGGGTGATAACAGGCTTGCTTCACTTTCTGGAGAACGCCCCCGTGATATCGACCCTACACATCGCCAGGCTCAAAGCATGGGGCGCCCATGGTTTTACCGCCACCGGCGTGGTCACTGCCTTCCTCGCGACCCTCGCCCTGCTGGAAAACCAGGCCGCAAACTGCCTGCTGTGGCTGGGCGTCGCCCTGATCGTCGATGGGCTGGATGGTGCGTTGGCACGCAAGGTCAATGTCCAGTCGGTGCTGCCAAGTTTCGATGGCTCGATCCTCGATCTGGTCATCGACTACCTGACGTACGTGTTTATCCCCGCGCTGTTCATTTATCGTTACATCCCCTTGCCGGACTACACGCTGCTGCTGTCCGTGTCGCTGATTCTGGTCTCGTCGCTGTTTTGCTTCTGCAACGTCAACATGAAGAGCAAGGACAACTACTTCCAGGGCTTCCCCGCCGCCTGGAACGTGGTAGCCCTGTGCCTGTACATCATCGCCCCGTCGCCGTGGATCACCTTTCTCACCATCATCGGCCTGGCGCTGTTGACCGTGACCCGGATGAAGTTCCTCCACCCGTTCCGCGTGCGCAAGTTCATGCCGATCAACATCGCGGTAACGGCCATCTGGCTGCTGTGCAGCTTGTCGCTGGTGGTCAACCATCCGGTGATCAATCCACTGGTGATGGGGCTTTGGCTGCTGATGTCGGCTTACTTCCTGGGGATCTGCATCTGGCGCACGGCGCTGGAGTGGTTCGAAAACTCGCGGTAATAAAGGAATGTAGAGCGTGCCCATCCATATCGTGCGCCTCGGTTCACCGCGCGCAGCCAATGAAGGCCTGCGCCTGGGCACGGTGCGTCGCCCGCCGCGTGGCGTGCCGAAAGCCGAGTTTGCCAGTCGGGATTTTTATGACGTGTGGCAGCCGTTGCTGTCTCCCAGTGCAGAACTGGTCGCAGAAGCCAAAGCGGCAGAAGACGCCAAGGCGTGGGAAGCCTTCAAGCGCAAGTTCAAGACCGAAATGAACCACCCGGCGCCCAGCCAGTTGCTCGATTTGTTGGCGGCGTTGTCCCACCAAACGTCACTGGCCATTGGCTGTTATTGCGAAGATGAAGCGCATTGCCATCGGTCGGTATTGCGGGCGCTGTTAGAGGCGCGTGGTGCGCAGCTCAAATAGTCGCTGGCGCAGGCTATTGCGACATTGACCGCTCAAGATCGGACTAAAGGATTTTGGTAAGGACACAAGGATCGAGGTCTTAAAAATGAATAACCAGATTCGACTCGCCACCCCTGACGATGCGGCAGCCATCAGCCAGGTCATCATTCAATCTCTGCGCCAGTCCAATGCCCTGGACTACCCGCCCGACGTCATCACCCAGGTAGAGAAAAGCTTTTCTACCGAGGCCATCCGCGCCTTGTTGAGCCAACGCCAGGTCTTTGTCGCCACCATCGATAAGCGTGTAGTCGCCACGGCCAGCCTTGACCAAAACGTTGTGCGCAGCGTATTCGTCGAGCCAAGCCATCAGGGCGTTGGACTCGGTAGGCAGTTGATGGCAACCCTTCAATCTGTCGCCCAAGAAGCAAAAATCGAGGTACTGCGCGTCCCCTCCTCCATCACCGCAGAAGCCTTTTACTTCAAGCTGGGTTATCGAAAAGTTCGCGACGAATTTCACGGGGTCGAGCGCACGATCATTATGGAGCGGCGTTTGAGGCCCGTTGTCGACTACACAAACTGACGCCAGCGAATGTCCGTCATTGAGCTGTTCTCGTTACCATCCAAAATAAGTAGGAGTTGATCGATGCGCATCGCCTTGCTGTCAGACATCCACTTGTCCGTCAACGCGTTACCTTTTCCCGATGTGGATGCCGATCTTGTCGTCCTCGCCGGAGACATCTCCCGACCGGCTACGGCCATCGAGTGGGCCAAATCGTGCCCTGTTCCGATCGTGTACGTGGCAGGGAATCACGAGTTCTATGGCAGCGACTTGATCTCTACCTACCAGCACTTGAACAGGTTGTCGGAAGGTACACAGATCCACGTATTGGAACGCTCGGAGTATCTCCACAACGGCGTGCGGTTCTTGGGTTGCACGCTGTGGTCTGACTATCGGCTTTTCGATTCTGCAGAGGATCGGGCACAGGGTGTTGATCTGGCTACGAAGCTCATGCGGGACTTCACCCACATAAAAATCGCACCAGATTTTCCAGATCTGTTCAGCCCGGCAGTTTCCCAACTGGTTTTTTTACAGACAGTCGCCTGGTTGGAAGACTGCTTCTCCCGCGACAAAACCACTCCCACGGTGGTGGTTTCGCATTTTGCACCGACACGGTTGAGCATAGGCCTGCTGTTTGAGAATTCGCCGATTAACGCGAGTTTTGTTTCAAACCTCGAAGACCGGATCAACGTCTGGCAGCCGGCACTTTGGCTGCATGGCCATACCCATGGGAGCTTTGACTACCAAGTGGGCAAAACTCGTGTCATTTGCAACGCCCGGGGCTATGCAAAAAATGGCATTAATGAAAATCCGGAATTTAATGGCTCATACGTGATTGACCTGGATATCTGAGGCAACACGGCCCTGCCTCCTGGAAGCTGGGTCCAGAAAACCGAGCAAAGCCTGCCGGGTGTCATGCCAGGCCGCCGGATGTTCCAAATCGAGGAAGTGCCCGGCATTCTTGATGGTATGGAACCGGGACTGAGACGCATGATCGGCGAACAGCCGGGCGTCTTCGGCCGAGGTGTACTCATCCCATTCGCCGTTGACAAACAGCAGCGGTATTTCGATAGCAGCGGCACAGGCGACATAGCAATGGGTGTCTTGGGTCAGCACCTCATTGACGTGGAAATGCATCTGCCTGTACTCGTGCTCGGCCAGGCTTCTGACATGGCGGTCATTAAAGCGTTTGAACAGCGATGGCAGGTGCTTGCCGATCGTGCTGTTGATCAAGTGACCGACATTGAGGCGGTCGCAAGCCTGGAGATGGTTCATGCCGTGCTCCAGGTAATCGCGCATCGGCGTATTGATACGCGCTGCGAATGAATTGATCACCGCCTTCTCGATTCGTCGCGGCCGCTGAGCCAGCGCCAGCAAGGTAGCCGCACCGCCCCAGGAAAAGGACAGCACATGGTGCGCACCAAAGTGTTCGATTAAATCCAGCAGTATCGCTGCCTCGTCTTCCTTTCGGATCGGTTGGCCGTGGAGGTTGTGTTGCTTCGACTGACCGGCGTAGGGCTGGTCGTAGAGAACTACATTGAATCGCGGCTGCAGGTAACGCACCGTTTGGGCAAAAGATGCGGTCGTTGCCAGTGAGCCGTTGACCAGAATGATGGTCTTGTCAGCGGCAGTGTTGGGATAGTGCTCGGTATAAACCTTGTACTTCCCGCAGATCTCGACGATGGCAGTTTTCGGCATCATGACATTTTCTTCCTTGAACCCATTGGACTAAGCGCACAGCGTTTGGGATGCCCACAGGGCCCTATCGCAGAAAGCAGTACACGTGGACCTGACAGGGAGGTATCAGGCCAATACATCAATAACTCAGGGTGGTTTTCAAGCGTCAACGCATAGGCCTCCTCGGGCTTAATCTGGCAACACGGACAAGCAACAACAGCGCGAGGGTGCTCGGATGGCGAACGTGACCAATGAGTCACTGACTGACCACGTGTTCAGAGTTAAGCAGGGATTTCCTCGTCTGCAAGAACGCAGACGAGTTATTGCGTCGAAGACGTCGTGATGGTCGAACGATGTCACCCAAGACGAGGCGACGCGCGAAAGCTGCGCGGGCCGCTATCCCATGTTCGGGGATCACTTCCCGGGTGACGTCCCCGAGTCATCGGTCTCGTCGAAATACTTGGCTATTGGCCCAGGCCTTGCCTTGGCATCTTTTGCTGTACTTGGCCATCTTTGCGGAATTTCGAATGTTTATGCCTGATAGGGCTTGGTAGGCGACCGCTGGTGCTGATGCTGACCGCAAGCCTGGCGACGATCATGGCGTTTATGCAGGACCTGAACAGTGTGTTGATTGTGGTAAGCATCTAGACGACAGACCGCCCCACTTTCAGGAATTACCCCAAGGTTGGGGCAAAGAGTCGAAAACGGACGTTTTGGCTTCCTCAAAACTACTGAATGATGACGGCGTAAATCTGCACAAATCACGAGTAAGCATCGACTCAAAAAGCCGTTCTATTTGACGAGACGCGTTTCCTTGGAAGGCCTGTATCCGAAGTACGAGCTATAGCACTTGCTGAAGTGGCTGGGCGATACAAAGCCACACGCAACCAACACGTCCACCTGGGACAGCTCTGTGTGCTGGAGCAGCCGACGCGCTTCGGTAATCCGCAATTCCATGTAATACCGTTGCGGCGTTGTGCCCAGTTGCTCCTTGAACAAGCGCTCGAGTTGTCGACGCGAGCGGCCTGCGTAAACGGCCAACTGCTCCAACTCCAGAGGCTCTTCGAGGTTGGCATCCATCAGCTTCACCACCTCGCGTAATGGCGCACTCACGCAGACATTTTCAGTCGGTTTTATTCGCCGATAACGTGACTCCTCGAAAGCCAGGATGTCCTCGATACCCTCGACAAGTGCTTTGTCGTGCAGCCCTTTGATCCAGTCCAACGCCATGTGGAACGCCCCCGAGGGACTGGAAGCCGTGAGCCGGTCTCGATCGATGACGTAGGGCTCACTGGTGACATGCGTCGCCTTGGAGATTTCCGCGAGTGCGGGTCGATGTTCGGGATGAATCGCACACCGATATCCGTCAAGCAAGCCTGCCCTTCCCAGGAACCATGCGCCATTCCATAACCCGGCCAGACTGACACCCTGGTCTGATGCAGCCCTCAATAGGGAGATGAGTTCATCCGTCGCTTTGAGTTCTGTCCTGTAGCCGCCACAAATGACAAGAAGATCCAGGTCCTGGATCGTTGAGCCATCGAAACGGGTATCCGGCCGAATGACCAGGCCCAGGTCACTGACGACTTCCTCATCGGTCAAGCCGAACGTTCGGGAAGAGAACAACCCGGGGCGCAGAAGATTCGCGGTGACAATCGTATCCAGTGCTTGCGTGAATGCGGGCAGCGAGAAATGCTCAAGCAACAGAAATCCTGCCCGAACCATTTGAGTTTTCTCGTTGGGGTTCTCATTCAGATAGCGGAGATTTTTCCCCTTCATGCCTCCGCTAAATTGGCGTCGCTCGATCAATGTTCGGCCTACTCGGTTACGTAACCCAACCTGTCGTTGGGTGCGTTGATAAACCTCAATGCTAACTGTAGAAGTTTCAAAACCACTAGCGCCATTTTGCGATTGATCAGGCCAGCTGAAAGCCGTGACGTAGCGTTGTATCACTCGCAAGCTGCACCTAAACGATGGCCGGATACCCATCGACACTATCGGGCCAAAGGGTCAGAACCTCGAAGCCGTCGTCAGTGACCGCGACCATATGCTCCCACTGAGCAGAGAGTGAGTGGTCCTTGGTGACCACGGTCCAGCCATCAGCCAGCGTTTTCACATGGCGTTTGCCAGCGTTCAACATGGGTTCAATGGTGAAGATCATGCCGGCTTTCAGTTTCAGGCCCTGGCCTGGGTAGCCGTAGTGAAGGACCTGCGGCTCATCGTGATAAACCTTGCCGATACCGTGACCGCAGTATTCGCGCACGACGCTGAATCCGTCTCTTTCGGCCACCTTCTGAATGGCATGGCCAATGTCACCCAGGGTAGCGCCGGGGCGGACGACGCGAATACCGGCACACATCGCTTCATAGGTCGTCTCTGCCAGGCGTCGGGCATCCGGGCCGGGCTCACCCACGAAGTACATGCGGCTGGTGTCGCCGTACCAACCCTCCTTGATAACGGCAATGTCGATATTCACGATGTCGCCATCCTTTAGTGGCGTTGTCGAAGGAATCCCATGGCAGACCACTTGGTTGACCGATGTACACACGGTTTTCGGGAAGCCGTGATAGCCGACATTGCCCGGAATGGCTTTCTGCACGTTGACGATGTAGTCGTGACAGAGCTGATCGAGTTCGTCGGTGGTGACCCCCGCTTTGACATGCGGAGCAATCATGGCCAGGACCTCGGCGGCCAGCGTGCCCGCAGCACGAGACATGGCTATTTCTGCCGGGGTATTGAGCGTGACATTGGCCTTCATTGCTTGGCTCCTGATGCAGCATCAACCTGGGCGCTTTGCGAAAAATCGGCGAGTGCGCATAGCTGTTTTACATCGAGGCCGCCAGCCAGTTCGGCACGAATCAGCAAGCGGCAGATGTCGCTGTGGTCCAGGTTGGGATGTAACTCCGCAAGCATCCCGATGCGCATCCAGTGCTCGGCTTGTGCGTTGATCGAGCGACTCAACGCATCGCTGGCGACGCGCAGATTCTCGTGCATGGCTTCTGAAATTTTTACGATACCCACTGATCAATCCAATATGAAATGTATATGGATCGTATGCTAGTCGGTAGTTGGGTGAAATTGCAATTTCACGATTTGTAGCCACGCCTGAAGCGCGCGACAGCATAAATGTCACTGGGCGACTTGAAGTCCGACTTCAATAGCTGAGGGAATGAAGTGCTGAACAATCATCGTTTGTACCCCTACTCGATGATGCTCAGAATTCGTGGCGCAGACATTAGCCGTTGTTCTTCCAATTGATCGAGTCAGTACCTGCCAGAAAGAGAGCGATTCACCCTTTCACACCGCACCATCCGACTCAGGAGATAACAATGAATAAAACCATTTCTCGTCGTAGCGGAGGTCAGATACTGGTGGATGCCTTACGCATCCATGCCGTCAAAAGAGCTTTTTGTGTTCCGGGAGAAAGCTACCTCGCGGTTCTCGATGCATTGCATGACGTGCAAGAAGAAATCGATCTGGTGGTGTGCCGCCAGGAAGGTGGGGCGGCCTATATGGCAGAAGCCTACGGCAAGCTCACTGGAGAGCCAGGCATCTGCTTCGTGACCCGAGGCCCGGGTGCAACGAACGCCTCGGTTGGCGTTCACACGGCGTTCCAGGATTCATCGCCGATGATTCTGTTCATTGGCCAGGTCGCTCGCGATCAGCAGTATCGCGAAGCCTTTCAGGAAGTTGATTTTCGCCAGATGTTTGGCCCCTTGGCGAAATGGGTCGTGCAAATAGACGACCCCCGCAGAATTCCCGAACTGATCAGCCAGGCGTTCCACCGAGCGGTCAATGGCAGGCCTGGGCCTGTAGTGGTCGCACTGCCGGAAGACATGCTGACCGAAATGGCGGAAGTCAGTGATGCCGGGCCTTTCAAACGCGTATTGATGACCCCGGCAGCCGAACAAATGGCCGCCATGCAGCAACTGCTTGAGCGATCAGAGCGGCCATTGATGGTGCTGGGGGGCAGCGGTTGGGACACCGAGTCGGTGCACGACATCCGGCTTTTTGCTGAACAGCAAAATATCCCGGTTGCCGCCTCCTTTCGCTGCCAGGACCTGTTCGACAATCGACACCCGAACTATGTCGGTGACCTTGGTTTCGCCGCGTCAGCGCAGCTGTCCTCAGCGCTAAAAAACGCCGACCTGCTGTTGGTCGTGGGCTCCAGAATGGGTGAGGTTTCAACGGGCGGATATGTGGCCTTGGATATTCCGGTACCGAAGCAAACCTTGATCCATGTTCACCAAGGCATTGAGGAGTTGGGACGGGTTTACCAACCTTCGTTAGCGATAAACAGCAGCATGTCGACCTTTGCCAAATCAGCAGCAAAGCTTCCGGCGGCGACCAGCCAAATAAAGAGTGAATGGACGCGCACCCTGAACAAAAACTACCGTGAAAATCTGCAACACTCGCCCTCCCCTGGCGACGTGCAAATGGCGGAAATCATTGAGTGGTTGAATCGCCGACTTCCGGACGACGCGATCCTGACCAATGGCGCCGGAAATTATGCCGTTTGGCTTCAACGCTTCTATCAGTTCCGCCAATACCGCACCCAGTTAGGCCCTACCAATGGCTCCATGGGCTACGGCGTTCCTGCGGCGGTGGCCGCCAAACTGACGTGCCCCGATCGAGTGGTGGTTTCGTTTTCCGGGGATGGCTGCTTCTTGATGAATGGTCAGGAGATAGCGACAGCAGCGCAATATGGGGCCAATGTGATTTTCGTTGTGATCAACAACGCAATGTTCGGAACCATCAGAATGCACCAGGAACGCAATTACCCTGGACGCGTGTCAGGCACTGAATTGCTCAACCCGGATTTCGCCGCACTGGCCCAAGCCTATGGACTGCATGGCGAGGTGGTAACCGCCACGTCCGACTTTGCGCCAGCGTTTGAACGCTGCCTTGAAATGTCCCGGCCATCCTTGATTGAGGTCAGAGTCGACCCAGAAGCATTGACACCTCGACTGAGCCTGACTCAGATCAGAGAGCAATCAAGCAAGAAGTGAGCGGCAATTTCTTCTGTTTTGGGCGCCTGGTTCACGATTTATAAGGCGCCTTTTTTTGATTTTCCCTCGCGCTTCATTGTTCGCTGGCCCACTACTGAAGTGGCAGCGTTGCATGACCACTTCAGCGTAAAACCAGAGATTGCTGCGTGTGACTCGTGAGTTCGTCGACCTGTCCCACCTACAACAGCAGTCGATCAATGGCCTGAACAGCATGCATCCGCAAAGACAAACCCTGCACAACGAACTGCACGCGCGCCCGTCACTGTATTTCGACGAACCGGCCCATGTGTTTCATCTGGCCTTCCTCGGCAGGGTCCTGGAGTGTAATGCGCTGCTGGAGCGCTGCTGCCCTGATCCGATCGATCCTCATGCCGCCCAGGGCATCACCCAACTCGATGGCCACGCCCTGAAATGGGAACGCCACGCCGAGTTCTTCACCCTGACCCTGGTGGTCACTTCATCCAGCGATGACCTGTCCTGGACATCACTGCCCGAGGTGCTGGCGCAGAAGGTCGAAGCGCATTTGCCGCAGCTGATCAACTCGGTGCAGATCGTCGTGCGTGGCGAAGCCGGCCTGGACCTCGCCGGCTACGGTTTCAAGGACCCGTGCGGTTCCTGCGTGGGCGGTGGCGATGCGGTGGTCTGGAGCGATTTTCGTCTCAGCGAGGACGGCAACAACCACATCCTGTTCGTCAACCGGCGCCTCAACGCTTACCGCCAAGGGCGGATGATCCGCCGTCTGCTGGAAATCGAGACCTACCGCATGATGGCCTCGCTGTCGTTGACCACGGCCAAGACCTTGAGCGCGCAACTTGATGTCTTTGACAAGACCTTGGTCACCCTCTCCGAGCGTAACGCCGACGCTGACAGCGGCAACGCGAAAGCCCTGCTGGCGGACATCTCCAACCTGTCAGCCCAAGTGGTCAGCAGTACCGCGAAAACCCGCCACCGCTTCAGTGCCACCCAAGCCTATGCCCAACTCGTGTACGAGCGCCTGGGCGAATTGCGGGAAAGTCACGTCGGTGATTGCCAGCGCCTCGGGGTGTTCATCGAACGCCGTTTCAAACCCACCGTCAGGTACTGCACCGCCACCGAACAACGCCTGGAACACCTGGCCAAAAGCGTGGCCAACCTGGGCGACCTGTTGCAAGCCCGGGTTCAAGTGGAAATGGAAGAACAGAACTCGGAAATTCTCAAAAGCCTGAACGCCCGCGCCGATGCCCAGATCAAGATCCAGCGCGCCGTGGAAGGTCTGTCGATTATCGCCATTACTTACTACCTGCTGAACCTGCTCAAGCTTGGCTACTCAGGGTTGCACCTGCTCGGCGCCGAGGTGGCCCCGCGAGAGGCGATGCTGGCCATGACGCCCCTCGCGATCGCGATCCTTGCGCTGATTATTTTCCGCATCAAGAAAGTCAAAGAGCACTGAAACGGTGAATCGCAGGGAGGCGCCATCACCCATCAGGATGGGAACAGATCCAGTGTGCGCTCAACCTCTTGAATGTCGATTTTGAAGCCATCACCCTCTGGCGTTCCGACTACAAAGCCAAAATTCTGGTTGTCGCGATCCGTCAGGTACTTGAAGTAGCTGACGAAACGGTTCGGTGGCTGCAGTACCAGCAACGAACCACCCTGCGGCAGTACATTGACACCATGTACAAGCTGGCTCCCTTCGACCCCCACCACGGTCCGCGCCCCGGCACACGTCGCCACTATGGTCGGGACATCGGTTTTCAAAGGATCGACTATGCGAAACCCTCTGCTCTTGCGCAGATGTTCAGCGAGCTCCATTTCATTGCGCAAAAAGCGCAAGTCACCGTCGCCACCCCGGAGAATGAACACGCCAGGGTGAGACTCATAGCTCACGTGCAACAGTAGCTTTTCACCCATGGCACGGAAACGTAAATGCCTGCTTTGATTGTTGCTCACATCGTCGAACAGCACGAGCTCACGAAAAAACGCACTGTGCAAGCGAAGCGGTTTCATATCAAACCAGTCCTCATAGGCGGGAGCCTGGGTAAATAGAGGAAACCTGGCGGATGGCGCGGTGGTTACCGGGACGCCTTCGTCGCATGCCAATGAATAGGTCGGACAGTCTTCCATCAACCATGTACCAAACCATGTGTTTCCATTTTGCGTGCAGTAGGCGGCACCGCGCTCGATCTCGTTTTCCACGAGAATTCGCGGAAACAAGCCAGGCTTGAGAGACAACCAGTGACTTGCCTTGTTCTTGTAGAGCGCTCCATCGATCAGCCAGACATCCTTGATCAGGTAGCCACGTGTCGGGCCTTGCACTACGTTGCCCAGCCCTTCCATTGTGCGAGCAGGATGCTCGAAAGGATAAAAGCGCTTCGCCTCCCATCCTGTGACGCGGTTCATTTGATTGGGCAGGAAGAAAGCCGGCGGAGAATAGGATGTCCCACCCGGAGCAATATCCCAGGTTTTCGCCGCCAGGCTTTTTAAGTTGATCTCCGCCTTTCGTGCGAGTCTTTTTCTTGCCATATACCTGTAGGCGGCAAGGGTCCATTTTTTCCGATTGCCAGTGGTCGAACTGCTTATTTGCGAGACATCGCTTTCCATGAAGAGTCCTCCCTGCGGGACAGGGTCAATAGTCAGACGCGAAGCGCTCTATTTATTTCAGTCCTGGAAATTGCTCAGCTGGATGCAATCCTTTTCATAATGGGTGGGGTCTGCAAACTGGCGTAGCGACTACGCAAGGTTTCCAGAAACTGTTCGCCCGAGCTCTTGGCGCAATAAAGATAAATCTTGTGCAGCCCGCCAAATACCATTTCATGATAACGGCTGGCGACCTCCTCATCGCTTGGCCCGTCCGGCAAGCCAAGGTGAAGGGTCAATTCCTTTCCTTCGACAGCGAATAGCGGCGTGTCCCAGAGGAATTTGGCTGCCCCTGTCTTGGGCAGCCGGACAAACATATAAGCGTGGTTTCCCAGGGAATCAATATCACCGCCGCGCCTTCTTTTCCATTTCAGAAGTCCGTCATCTGGCCGTGCCAGACAAAGACCGATGTCGTAATAATCGAAGCCATTTTCTATCGCCCATTCAAGTGCCATGAAGGTGGTAATCGAGTTGACTTCACGCAGTCTTTTGGCATCTGAAAAAATCGCCTCGGTATATCCGAAACGTAGCGTGCTCCAGTAGCGCTTTCCGCCCCGGGTTATTACGCAGCCAAGGTGACATGCAACAACCTCGTCCTCCAGCATGATCAGGTCGAGCCGGCCGACAGTCTTGGCGATCCTGAAAACCTCCTGCGTGGCAAATTGCGCAGCGTGGATGCCTTGCCTTGCCGTGGCATAAGGTCGAAGCATTTCCCTGTCTGCCTTTTCAATGTCTTCATCCAACAGCGTCTGGACCATTCGGTAGCGCGGTCGGTTCTTGCGTATATTTCGACGCAATTCGCTATCGTATTTTGTGGTGATCTCCTCGATGGATCGCCCCAGCGGTACGACGGCACTCAGATACAAGGGTACATACAAGGCCCCCGAGGTCGGCATTTCACTGACCACTACCACATGACTCGACGCACCAGGTTCCGGTTCGCCGTCGACCATAGGGGAATCACCTTGGGACTTTCCCCTTATGAGAAGCTTGGCCATCTCCCGCTTCTTTTTCCTTCCGATATAGAGGATTTCGTAAGGACTTTCGTTCTGCACTCTGAACCTGGCAATTTCCCAGCGCCAGAAACAGGCACGTCCGAGGATGTCTCGCAACCAGTTTGAAGCGTTTCTAATCTCATACCGCGTTGAAGGAGATATGAGTTTCCTGACAACTGCCGCCACGTTCTCTTTCATTTCTTCGTCATCCTTTGAGCTTTCTTTTGGGTAAATCAGAAAAAGATCAAGGCGGAACTTCAAGAGGCGTGCTTAAACCTTGATATAAAAGACATATTTGACTAAGAACGCTCTCACGTTCAGTGACTAGTAAAGTTCAAGGTAGAGACTTTGCAAGCGACATGGGATGGCGCCAGCCGTCTATTTCATGACGCCAATTTTTCTTCCAGGCCCAGTAGAAGCGTCGTCAGTATTGTAGTGGTCGTGTTTTCGTCCAACTATGCGCTGTATGGCGACATTGGCGCGCGGGTCAGCCCCCAATATCGTCCTTAGTCAGTGCTTGAAGCAGAGACATTAAGAAAGGCATTCCAGATCTCGTAAGCATCGTGATGCCGTTTGCTCGCCTCTTCCCACTCTGGTCCTGAAACACATTTGGAAGAGACCAGCGTCATCATGCCCATCGTTGCGGCGTCCAGTTCGATCAGGAATGCGTGAGACTGGATTCTGAAATCTTCGACCGATGGCATTACGTGTTCCCCCGGCGGATTACACCGCTATTAAGGAGCGGCTGCTCCTCGGACGGTGGAGTACCGCCAGGAGGGAAAATTCAGGCAGTCTGACCGCAGGCACGTTTCGTCAGGTAATCGAGGAGCGCCGACAAAAATCTCGAACTCAAGCCATAGCGTTGAATCCAATGTTCAGGTCAATGGAGGTCAGTGATATGAACAGCGATAACAGTGTTAACGACGTCGAACCGGACGCAACGTCAAACGCCGAAAGAGATCTTGAGGACAGGGACACGGACGCCAAAGATGTGGATGAAACCGTTACGCCCTCTTCAACTCGAACCCAGGAGCAGGAGGCTGAGGAGCTCAGTCGGAAAATAGCGGAGATAGAACGCAAAGTGGCGGACGGTAACTAGCGGGACGCCAAGGGCTGTGAGGCTATAATCTTGAAGACACGCTGCTCCTCTCCTTCGTCAATGTATTTGCATTGACATTGGAAGGGGCTGGACCGGGTTCCGGTGCTACGCTTTCATTTCCTCGAATAGAGAATGAAGCGATGTCCACCGAACTCACAATCCCCAGACTTTCACGACTGTAGCCATGAAACGGATCCTGATCGGTGGTATCACCGTAGCGATTATCGGCACGATGACGTATGGATTTTTCCAATGGAAAATCGTCGAAAGCCACAAACACGACATTCTGTGCGGAGAGGCCAAGCAGGCGCTGAAAGGCGTGGAGATCCGGGCGCGTGCGTTGGCTGCCGGACTGTCTGTAGAGGCCTATGGCAAGGCTGAAGAAGACGAAGTGGCGACACTCATTGGTGCGCTCGACGCCGCCAAGAGCGACGCTGAGGTCGACTCGGTCATAGAGGCTCACGCTGCCACCATAGAAGCGGTGGATGCGGCTATTGACGCTCAGGTTGATACCCAAGGCGATCAGACATTCCTCGAACAACGACTCGTGAAACAGCGGATACCGGTCGACGTTAAACAAGAACTGCAACGCGCCGCGAAGGCCGTTAGCGTCAGGTGCAGTTAGTATTCAACAGTGCCCTACCCCACGGCCCCCAAGTAATAGTTCTGGATATCCTCGCGCCCGGCCAACTCGACCGCCGAACCTTCATCCACCACCCGGCCGTTCTCCAGCACAAAGGCATATTGAGCGTAATCCAGGGCGCACAGGCTTTGCCAACGCATCCGGCACCCGTACGAACCTCAGCCTGCACCCGGTTTACGGACGGGAGGTAGATCATGGTCAATACTTAGAGACTGGATGTACGTCGCACGAGCCGCACGTCGGGCGGCTAATCCACGGGAGGTTCATCATGTCTGGTCAATCCCGCTTCATGCTGGTTGCATCACCGCTGATGGAACACAGCCCTGCTTTCGACAGGGCCGCTGCGCTGGCCAAGGCCGAAGACGCAGCGCTGCACATCGTCGCCTTCGATTACCTTGAAGGCCTGGCGACCGCCAGTCTGGTCAACGAAAAGGCCCTGGAACAGATGCGCGTGGGCTACGTCGAGCGCCACAGCCAATGGCTTGAGGAGCAGGCCCGCCCCTTGCGCAAAATCGGGGTCCACGTCACCACCGAAGTGGCCTGGGTCGAACGCCCATTGGAGGAAATCCTGATTCACCTCAAAGAGCAGCCGATGGACGTGCTGATCAAGGCGCTGGAGCACGAATCGCTGCTGTCGCGGCTGATGTTTACCCCGCTCGATGTGCATTTGCTGCGCGAATGCCCGGTGCCGCTGCATTTCGTGAGCCACGCCGTGCACGCCTTGCCGCGAAAGATCGTCGCGGCGGTCGACCCCTTTCATCGCGATGATCATTACAAAACCTTCAACGACCGAATCCTTCACGAGGCGGCGAAACTGGCGAGCGCCTGTAATGCCGAGCTCGATGTGGTCTACGCCTATGACCTTTCATCCATCAGCGCCGACGAATTCGGTTTCGACAACGGGTCGGCGTTTTTCTCCTCGGGCAAGGCCAAGACCGTGTTCGATTACCAGGAGGATGCCTTCAACGACTTGGCCGAGCGCAACGGCATCGCGCCGGAGCAGCGGCACATGATCATGGGTAACCCGGCCAAGGTCCTCACCCGCTATGCCGATGCCTATGACGTTGACGTGATTGTCATGGGCCGGATCGGTCATCGCGGCATGGGCCGGCTGATCGGCAGTACGGTGGAGCATCTGCTGTACAAAATGCCGTGCAGCGTTTGGGTGGTGTACACCGAGCGGCTGGATGAATAGCCGCGATACACGCCCCCCTGTAGGAGCTGCCGCAGGCCGCGATCTTTTGATCTTGACCCTATGCGTCGAATGAAGATCAAAAGATCGCAGCCTGCGGCAGCTCCTACAGTGTTCTCTTCAGATAGGTGAATGAGTTCAACGCCGGGTTATCACCACCTCCAGGTATTCACTCGGCACCACCAACGACTTTTCTCCCGCTCTGTTCAAGCGGTTGATCAGTTCGGTCAGGTCGCTTTCCAGCGCTTGGGCGCCTTCAGGAGGCAGCGCTGCGAATGCTTTGTGGACCGGGCCGTACCAGGTGCGGAACGTATCGATGAAATGCGCCGCCGAGCGGTAACGGAAGTTGAAGGTTTTGCGCGTCACCTGGACCTGAAAGTCACGTTCGTCGAAGTGCGTGTGCAGCCAGGCTTCGGTGCCCCACTGCGAAGGCGGTTGAGCGCCCGGCGGTGGCGGCAGGTGGCGGCCGAGGGTCTTGAACATCTGGCCGACAAAACCTTCGGGCGTCCAGTTGGCGAGGCCGATCCGCCCTCCGGGGCGACAGACCCGCGCCAGTTCCGTGGCGGCCTTGGACTGGTCCGGCGTAAACATCACACCGAAGGTCGAAAGCACGGCATCGTAGCTGGCATCCTCGAACGGCAATGCTTCAGCGTCGGCCACTTGAAACGTGACATCCAGGCGTTCTGCCCTGGCCCGGTCTTCGCCGCGTTCCAGCAGCGCGGCCACGTAGTCGGTAGAAGTGACGAGGCAACCACGGCGCGCGGCAGCGAGCGTCGCGTTACCGTTGCCGGCGGCCACGTCGAGCACGCGTTCATCGCAAAGCAGGTCGCAGGCCTCGGCGAGTTGCTCGCCGACAATCTGCAAAGTGGTGCCGATCACGGCATAGTCGCCACTGGCCCAAGAGGCCATCTGACGGTTTTTCAAGGCAGTAAGATCAATGGGTGTACTCATGAATTCCGCTCCGTTGCGGGTTGGAACGCAACCCGGCTTATTCGGCCGTGGTGGGATCGATGATGGCCGAGACCTGGGAAATGCGGTTGGCCGGGAAACCGCTCTGCCTGGCGTGTTCCTTGATCAACTCTTCGTTGGGCGCGATGTACACGCAGTAGAGCTTGTCACCGGTGACATAACTCTGCTGCCACTGCACCTCTGGCAAGTCGCGCAACGTCCTGCAGGACTTTTGCGAAGCCGCTTTCAAATCCCTTTCTGACAGTGTTCCAGCACCTGGAATCTCGCGTTCTATGACGAACTTCGGCATGGCAACCTCTCATTCTTGTTATTGATGACAGGGTCGGCAGACCCTGTGTGCCAACTATCGCGCCGGGCAACGCTGGCGTCCTGCCCGATCGTCGGCCAACCCTGCCCGATCGTCCGGAGATTTCACGCTCTGGCGCGACAGGCTCACATTCAAGCTCACCACCCAAAGCTGCCCGCCAACACGGGAAAACCACCATGGACGCCCTGTCCCAGACCCTGCGCGTCGTCTGCCTGGTCGGCGCGATTTTCATCAATGCCAGGTTCACTGCCCCCTGGTGCTACCAATCGCCGAGCGCCGACACGGCGGCGCCGTTTCTGGAGCCCGGCAATGGCGCATGTTGCTGGCGGCCAACCTGTTACGCAGCAGTAACAGCTCGTTGATGCGGATTGCCGAAGAGGTGGGCTACCAGACCGACACGGCGTTCAGTCGGGCGTTTCGTCGAGAGTATGGAGCGCCACCGGCGGCGTGGCGGCGCAGTCAGGAGAAAAAACCAATGGCCCACGGCGTGCAGCCTGTGAGCCATTGATTTGAAAGTTTATGCGGCGGGTACGGGGGCTTTGGCGTCGGCCTTGGCCTCTTCCAGCAACTGCTGAATCATCTTCTCCTGAGTCTCGTAGCGACCTTCGCCGAAGTGGGTGAAACGCACCTGACCCTTGGCGTCGATCAGGTAGTGAGCCGGCCAGTACTGGTTGTCGAAGTTGCGCCAGATCGCGTAGTTGTTATCGATGGCCACCGGGTAGGTGATGCCGAGCTTTTTCACCTGATCCTTGACGTTGTCGATGATGCGCTCGAAACCGTATTCAGGGGTGTGGACGCCGATCACCACCAGGCCATCCTTCTCGTATTTCTTCGCCCAGTCCTTCACGTAGGGCAAGGTGTGCTGGCAGTTGATGCAGTCGTAGGTCCAGAAGTCCACCAGCACGACTTTGCCTTTCAGCGAATCGTTGCTCAGTGCCGGTGAGTTGAGCCATTCGACCGCACCGGACAGCGACGGCATGGCGCCTTTGGCGTTATCCATGGACGAGTCTGCATTGACCTTGCTGACGAAGTAATCGACGACTTTCGGTACGGTTTCCAGCACGCGTTGCTCAACCGTCGTCACGCCTTCGGACGAGGTGCCGGCCAGCAGTGTTTTATCGGCACCGGTGGAAATCACCGCCGCCGCCGCCAGCACCGCCACACCCGTACCACGACGCAGCCAACCGGTGACCGGAATCGACGATTTCAAGCGATTGACCAGGCCGCGACCGGCGAAGATCAAGGTGCCCAGGGACAATGCGCCGCCCAGGCCATACGCCACCAATAACAGGCTGGTTTGAGCGTTTGCACCTTGCAGCATGGCGCCGGTGAGGATGACCCCGAGGATCGGTCCGGCGCACGGAGCCCAAAGCAGACCGGTGGCAACACCGATCATGACCGAACTCAACGGGCCGGACATTTTGCGGGTGTCGGGGTCGATGCGATTGCCCAGCGCCACGAAAGGACGGGCCAGCCAGTCACCGACACGGGCGGAAATCAGCGACAGGGCGAACAGCACCATCACGATGAGGGCCACATGACGGCCGGTGTTGCTGGCGTGTATCACCCACTCGCTGCTGACCACGGCCAGGCTGGAGATCAGGGCGAAGGTCAGGGCCATGCCGCCGAGGGTGAGCAGGATCGAGGAACGTGAACGTTTAACACCGGCGAACAGGAACGGCACGACCGGGAGGATGCAAGGGCTGAGGACGGTCAATATGCCGCCGAGGAAAGCGATGAGAAACATTGGGATCACCTTGAAATTATAGAGGGCGACTCACCACCCATCCCTGTGGGAGCGAGCCTGCTCGCGAAGAGGCCATCACATTCAACATTTTCGTTGACTGACACCCCGCTTTCGCGAGCAGGCTCGCTCCCACACCGGAATTGTGGTGTTCACAAAACCGTGTTCGGGCTTCAGGCCGTCTGGTTACCCAGCAACTGACCTTGCGGCGTACGGCTGGAGCCGTCCTGCGCCAAAAAGGCGTTCCCGCCCTTCTGCGCCACCGGCGTCAGCTGAAAGCAAGTCGCGCTGCCACAGCTTTTTTGTTCAACAGCAGCGTTGGCATGGGCAGCGGCGCCAGCCACGGAGAAGGCAGTGGCAGTCAAAAAGCGGGCGACGTTGTTCATGATGTGCTTCCTGTTTCAATTGGGATGGGCAATGGGTCAGCGCAGGACTCAGTTGTCTGAGTTGCAGCCATCAGCAAATTTCCGATAGTCCAGAACCTGGGTTTTGTTATGGGAATCCAGGTAAGTCAGCTGGGCATCCACAACCCCACAGGAAGGCGAGGCGTCCTGTTTCAGCGACACCACTTTCTTGATGTCCAGGTGCGTGCCGTAGGTGTAGGTTTTAGCGGAGACATCGGCTTCGGCGCGGGCCGACAAGGTGCAGATGTTCAGGGCGGCAAACAGGCAAGCGGCGTAGACGGCTTTGGTGTTCATGGTGGTTTCCTCAAGGCTTCAATAGGTCAATCGTGTATTGGGCCGAGGCGACTTGGCTTGCCTCGATGGAACCTATTAGAAGCCCGTGAGGTATCCCGACTGTGTCGGGAACAGGCGCGTGTAAATCGGCACGTATCAAAACCGGCTCGGGATACAGAGCGATACAAAAGCCCTGGAAATGAGCGTTTTTTGCGTCCACGTGTATCCGCCGACATGCCAGATACACTGCAATACAAAGGACTGCGGGCGAGCGGGCCAAGGCTCGATAGACTGCGCGACATCCCCCATCTACAAAGGCCTGGCCAAATGGAACACGTCGATCACATTCTCATCGTGGACGATGACCGCGAGATCCGGGAACTGGTAGGCAACTACCTCAAGAAAAACGGTCTGCGCACCACCGTCGTGGCGGATGGACGGCAAATGCGCACGTTCCTGGAATCCACGCCGGTGGACCTGATCGTGCTCGATATCATGATGCCGGGTGACGATGGCCTGATGCTGTGCCGTGAGTTGCGCGCCGGCAAACACAAGGCCACGCCGGTGCTGATGCTCACCGCGCGCAACGATGAAACCGACCGCATCATCGGCCTGGAAATGGGTGCCGACGATTACCTGGTCAAGCCGTTCGCTGCTCGTGAATTGCTCGCCCGAATCAACGCCGTGCTGCGCCGCACGCGGATGCTGCCGCCCAACCTTGTGGTCACCGAAAGCGGTCGCCTGCTGGCCTTTGGGCGCTGGCGACTGGACACCTCGGCCCGGCACTTGCTCGATGACGACGGCACCATGGTCGCGCTCAGTGGCGCGGAATATCGGCTGCTGCGGGTGTTCCTCGATCACCCTCAGCGGGTGCTCAATCGCGATCAATTGCTGAACCTGACCCAAGGCCGCGACGCCGATCTGTTCGACCGTTCCATCGACTTGCTGGTCAGCCGTTTGCGTCAGCGTTTGCTGGACGATGCCCGCGAACCGGCCTACATCAAAACCGTGCGCAGTGAAGGCTATGTGTTTTCGCTGCCGGTGGAAGTACTCGGGGCGCCATCATGAACTTCACCGTTCGTTGGCCCCGCACCCTCTCCTCGCGACTGTCGCTGATCTTCCTGATCGGCTTGATTCTCGCGCAGGCGCTGTCCTTCGGCGCGCAGTACTACGAGCGGTACGAAAGCACGAAGAACACCATGCTGGGCAATCTGGAAACCGACGTCTCGACCTCCATCGCCATCCTCGACCGTTTGCCGGCCGAAGAACGCATGAGTTGGCTGCAACAACTGGATCGACGTAACTACCGCTATTTGTTGAACGAAGGCTCGCCGGGCATGCCCATGAGCGATTCGCCAATAGCGATGACTTCGATCAAAGAGGCCATCGGCAAGGATTACCCGATGACGGTGACCGACATCCCCGGGCCGGATAAACATTTTCAGGTCCACCTGAAACTGGCGGACGGCAGCCCGGTAACCATCGACGTGCGGCCCTCGATGGTGCCGTTGTCGCCGTGGTTACCCATCGTGTTGCTGGGGCAACTGACACTGATGCTCATCTGCACCTGGCTGGCCGTGAGAATCGCCATCCGCCCCCTCACCCGCCTCGCCCAAGCGGTAGAGACGCTTGACCCCAACACCCACGCGGTGCACCTGGACGAAAAAGGCCCGACCGAAGTCGCCCATGCCGCCATGGCCTTCAATTCGATGCAGGCGCGCATCGCCGTCTACCTGAAGGAGCGCATGCAACTGCTGGCAGCGATTTCCCACGACCTGCAAACCCCGATCACTCGCATGAAACTGCGCGCCGAATTCATGGACGACTCCGCCGAGAAAGACAAACTCTGGAATGATCTTGGCGAGATAGAACACCTGGTGCGCGAAGGCGTGGCCTATGCCCGCAGCGTTCATGGCGCCACCGAGGAAAGTCGCCGCACCCATCTGGATTCGTTCCTCGACAGCCTGGTGTTCGACTATCAGGACATGGGCAAAGACGTGCAGCTAGGCGGTAAAAGTGACGCGGTGATCAACACCCGGCCGCACGCCTTGCGGCGGGTGCTGGTGAACCTGACGGACAACGCATTGAAGTTCGCCGGCGCCGCCGAGTTGAGGGTGGAAGCGAAGGCTGACGGCAGCTTGTCGGTGAAGGTGATGGACCGCGGGCCAGGGATTGCCGAGGAGGAATTGGCCCAGGTGATGGAACCGTTTTATCGCGTGGAGAATTCGCGTAACCGCAGTACCGGCGGGACCGGGTTGGGGTTGGCGATTGCACAGCAGTTGGCGTTGGCGATCGGGGGATCGTTGACGTTGAGTAATCGTGAGGGAGGTGGGTTGTGCGTGGAGCTTAGATTGCCGGCTCAGTAGCATGATGATCGTTCCCACGCCCTGGGAACGATCGGTTACTGTGGCGAAGGGGCTTGCCTCCTCGCCACACGTTTTTCCGTCGGGATCAGCTACACCACGGAGCTGCCGGCCAACGCCAAGCGCAAGAAGTTGCGTGACCTGAGCGTGAAGATCCTGCGCGGCGACAATCGCCCCGGCACCCTGACCCTGGATGAATACTGCGAACGTCCGCACGCGCTGGTGTCGTTTTCCGGGGATTTGACCGGGGCCATCGACAACGACCTCGCGCGTATCGGCCGCTCACGCCGGGTGGTGCTGGCGGTGCCGCAATTCGCCGGCCTGCGCGCCTTGCTGGCCGGCACCGATATGCTGGCCACGGTGCCGGACTACGCGGCGTGCGCGCTGATCGAAGGCAGCAGCCAGTTGCGGGCCGACGACCCGCCGTTCGACATCGTGCTGTCCGAACTGTCCATGGTCTGGAACGGCGTCAACGATAACGATCCGGCAGAACGTTGGTTGCGCTCGCGAATTGCCCAACACATGTCGGCGCCGTTGCCGGGGCATTAATCGATTGGAAAGATGCGGGGTCGGTCTCGCGCAGGTACACCGGCAAGTCAGTGACCGGCGGCATGACCGGAATCTCGAAATACATCTGGATCACCCAGCCTCGGTGATAACTGGCGTGATTGACCACATGCATCAGTATCGCGCCGGCGCTCATGATGCCGCTTTCCCCCGAGACAAAGCTGAACTCGACGGGTTTATCCAGCGAGGCATCGGTCTGCCGTTCGCTCCAGTCGCAGTACCAGCGATCGATGTCCTTTTGCGCCAGGCGCAGCTCGGCGAGGTCGGGGTGCAGCAGATCGTGTGACGTCTTGAAGCCGTGCCCTCGGCCTTCGAGGTGAGCCTGCCAAATGCAGTCCACCACGTAGATGTGGTTCAGGGTGCCGATCATGTTCTTGAACACCGACACGCGTCCTTTATTGACCTCACCCGGTGGCAGTGCGGCCAGGCTGTCAAAGAGGCGTCGATTGGCCCAGCGTTTGTAATCGGCAAGCATGCGGGCAGTGCGTACGTTGATCATTGGAGGTCTCCCATTGTGATGGGCGCACTGCCAAGCATAGCCCTCAGGGCGAGCGGCATTGCAAACGCTGATTACCGGTACTTAAGCCATAACGCGACCCGTAGCAGCTGCCGAGCCTGCGAGGCTGCGTTCGGCTGCGAAGCAGTCGTGAATCCTGTGCACGCGGTTTGTCTGAGACACCGCAGCGTATGGTTTAGCGACGGCTTCGCCGCCGAACGCAGCCTCGCAGGCTCGGCAGTTGCTACACCGGTCGTGGTGTGACTAGTATGGTCGTCACCCGATCTGCCAACGCCAGGCAACTGGTCAACCCCGGCGATTCGATTCCGAACAGGTTCACCAGCCCCGGCACACCATGCTCGCTCGGACCACTGATGACAAAGTCGGCCGCCGGCTCGGTCGGGCCCGTGATTTTCGGGCGGATACCGCTGTAGGCCGGTTGCAGGCTGTTATCGGGCAACGCCGGCCAGTAGCGCCGGATCGCCTCGTAGAAACCATCGGCTCGGTGTGGATCCACACGATAGTCGAGCTGATCGACCCATTCGACGTCCGGCCCGAAGCGCGCCTGACCGCCAAGGTCGAGGGTCATGTGTACGCCCAGCCCTGCACTTTCCGGAGCCGAATACACCAGATGCCGGAACGGCGCCCGGCCGCTGAAACTGAAATAGCTGCCCTTGCATAGCCGGGCAGTTGGAACGTGCTGCGACGGCAAGCCCTCAATCCGGCTCGCCACCTCAGGTGCGAACAATCCGGCGCAATTGATCAACTCACGGCAGTTCAATGTCATCGGTTGGGCGCCGCCCATCCGCAGTTCGAAACCTTGCCCGGTGCAACGGGCCGACGCCAGCGGCGTATGAAAAATCAGCGATGTGCCGCTGGCCTCGGCATCTGCCTGAAGCGCCAGCATCAGGGCATGGGAATCGACAATCCCGGTGGACGGCGACCAGAGCGCAGCGACGCAGGACACTGCCGGTTCAAGTTCCCGCGCCTGTTCGGCGTCCAGCCATTGCAGGTCATCGACGCCATTGCTGTGGCCCTGCGCCAACAACTTCCGCAAGGCCGCGCACTGACCGTCATCCGTGGCCACGATCAGCTTGCCCAGGCGCCGATAATCGATGCCGCGCTCATCGCAATAGGCGTAAAGGCGTTGTTTGCCCTCCACACACAATTGCGCCTTGAGGCTGCCGCTCGAGTAGTAAATGCCGGCGTGGATCACTTCCGAATTGCGCGAACTGATGCCCACGCCAATCCCCTCGCCCGCCTCGACAAGGATCACTTCCCGCCCGCTCCGGGCCAGGGCTCTGGCGACCGCCAGCCCGACCACTCCGGCCCCAACCACCACGCACTCGATATCGACGCTCACCTGTCCTCAGCTCCTTTCACGCCAGCCCTCGTTCCCGATAATCGATCAGGCTGGAGAATATCGCCAGCAGCATGGCCATGACCACGAAGAAGATCAGCACCAGGAAATACGACCCGGTGAACGCTGAACATGCTGCGCATGACGAGGCAAGCGTGCAGCGATGCTGCAAAGGGAAGGAACCATGTCCGTGTGTTCTCGATTCAAGAGGTAAACCAATGACTGCGGCAACGCCCACTTTGTAGCAGCTGGCGAAGCCTGCGTTCGGCTGCGCAGCAGTCGTGAGATCAGACAATGCGGTGTTTCAGAAAAACCGCGTACTCAGGTTTTACGACTGCTGCGCAGCCGAGCGCAGGCTTCGCCAGCTGCTACAAAGTGTGCGTTACGGCTTCGAACGGTGGCTGTCAGCGAATGGCGACCGGGTTGATGTTGACCTGGGTCGAACCCTTGTACAGCGGCTGGCCGAGGACAAACATGAACTCCCAGGCCTTGTCTTTCACCAGCGCTCGGCTGTCGATCAACTCAAGGTTGTAGATGCCGTTCTTGGCCAGCATGAATTGGTTGACCGGGAACTCCTGGCCGTCTTTGGCCGGGTATATTTCCGAAGCCCAGGTGTCACCGCCGAACGCGACGATCTGCTTGTCCGCCAGCCACTTGGCCGCTTCCATGCCGATGCCCGGTTCCACGGCGAGGAATTTCTGGTTGTCCTTGCCCAGCAGTTCCAGCCAACCGGTGTTGAACAGCACCACGTCGCCCTTCTGAATGGCGATGCCTTGCAGGTCCAAAGCCTTCTGAATGTCGGCAACGCTGAACTCGGTTTTCTCCGGCACGATGGCGCTGCCGTACACCGCAGTCATGTCCAGCACTACGCCTCGGGTGACGATCGGCGGAACCTTTTCGATGCCGAGCTTTTTCACCCCTCCGACGGTCACGAAATCGGCGGCGAGATTGCCGTTGTAATAGACGTTGTCGATGCCGATGTGGCCGATGCCGTTGAGCTGAATGCCGACGCCGGTCCAGCCCACCACCAGTTCATCGTTGAAGGTGAATTTATTCGGCCCCATCGTGGTGCCGCCCGCTTCACCTGGCTGGATGTTGGTCAGGTGAAAGCTGCGCTGACGGAACGCCGGCAACGTCTTGTCGATGGGCACGGCCAAGGGGTAGGTTTTGCCGGTCTTGATCAGTTTCGAGGCGTTGATCACCGACTCGGCGTTGAGCAGATTCAGCGAGCCGATTTCATCGTTGGCGCCGTATTTTGACGGATACCATTTCTCAGCATCCGCGGCGTAGGCGGCATTGAGGGTGAACAACAGGGCAAACGGCAGTACCAGTCGGTTCAGCATGAGGGGGTCTTTGTGAGGTTGCAGTGAACCCAAGGTACCCAGCCCGTCTGTGGGGAAACAGACAGGAATGGGCAATACATTTGTTCTGGATTGTCACGAGTGATGCGAGTGTTGTAGGAGCAAGGCTTGCCCGCGATGAACGATGACGCGGCGTGTCAGGCCTGACGCCATCGCGAGGAAGCTTTGTTCCTACAGTGCCTGGCTACTACCCAGGCTTGTGGTTATCCAAAACCCGATTGACCGCTAACTCACCCAACATGATCACCCGTTGCAGCACCAGCACCGTTTGCCGTCGCGGGCCGTCCGTTACGTCGGCGAGATCGTTGACCATGGCGCTGGCTGATGCCAACGATTCACAGGCCTCGACGAGCAACGTTTCGTCATCCACCGCTGCGTCGATGGTGAAAATGGTGCTGGGTTTGCGGGGCGATATCTGCGTTTTCGACGCCCCGGGGTTGAGGTAGAAGCTGAGTGCGCGGTCGGCCGCCTCTTTCATTTTCCTGGGGTCAAGATCAATAAAGGCGTCGTAGGGTATCGGACCGGTATTCGGGGGGTTGGGCGTAACTTTGAACATAGATGAAAACTCCTTGTTGCAGATTTTAAGGAGCCATCACCCTCGCTACCAAACGAAGGGTGGCGGCCATACGCGGGTTGGTAGACCGGCTGCAACAGGAAACCCGGCGCTCACAAAGGAGCCCCACGCATGACCACCATAAAAAAAGAGTCCCAAAAAAAGAGACGGCATAAGGTGTTGCCATACGGCTGTTACAAGGCGGGCTACCAAACCCGATCACTGTTTTGCAGTGACCGGGAAACGATATAGCCTGCCCCATAGCCGCACAAGCCGGCGGATTCTGGCGTACGCGTAGGTAACGACGCAAGGTGTTGTAGCCGCTTATGACGTAACACCGAGTGTCTTTAAACGCGTGTCGTTAAACAGGTTTATGCGGTGTGCCGGCTGACGCCATCGCGAGCAGGCTCGCTCCCACAGGGGACCTGCGCCGGCCACAAATCCTGCGAACGACACCAAACAAATGTGTGGGGCTTGCTCGCGATGGCGTCTGCGCATTCAGCATCACCGTAACTGACCCATCGCCATCGCGAGCTAACTTTGCTCCTACGGTGCGCATCATAAAAATGACAATTAACTGTCATTTACCTGAACAAGTTCTAACTTCAATAACCGAATCCGACGTTTTTCCATTCAATTGCGTTTTAATCAACTATTGAAGGTTGACTTCACCCACCTGCCTGAGTAAATTGCGCGGGCCGGTTTCACAGGCCTTTTTTCAACTCACAAAAGAATCCAATGGACACAGTATCTAGTCGCTGCCGGGTGACTGCGAATTCGCAGGCTCTGGCACATAACCCAGAACATGACGGGACTCGACTTTTCGGTCGGGTGAGCTGCGCTAGAGCTTGATGCTCCACCGTAACTTGCCTCGCCGGCGTCAGTCCGGTCCAGAGGTATGTTATGAACTTCAAATCCACTGTAATGCCCGGCGTACGCGCCTTTGCCTCGACCATGCGGGTCAAGCTCTGCCGTGAGCGTCCTGCCACAGCCCGGGGCAGCGCACTGTTTTCCAGCCCTTCCTCCCCTGCCAAGGCGCAACTGCGTACCAACTGGCGCGTCTGCCCGATGACGGGTCAGCTTCAGCAACGCTGGAGCCTCGACGATAGCCAGGAACCACCGAGTCGGCGCATCGCGCGCCTGTTCCAGCAGGCCGGCCTGATGTTCGGCCTGTTCCTCGGGACGCGCACTTTAAATTGAGCTGAAGGCACTTTAAAAGCCCTTCCTTAACGTTTTCCTTATCAAGGAATTCGGCAACTTCTTATTGCCTGTTAAATAGTGATTTAGTTATGGACGAAGCCTGTAGACGGTTCGCTGCCCGTCACTTTCCAATCGATGGACAGCGAACATCAACTATTAAAAACGCAACGATCAGAATCGATCGCTTATTGGCGGCTCGACATACGTGCGCTCGTCTTTAATTAGCTGAGGTGCCTGTGTGTCGTGCCGCGAACCAGCGGCAGGAGCACAGCAATGACCCTTGTAAAAACCGCAAAGAAAACCGCCCAAGGCGCCAGCAACGACAACGCCAAGCTGTCGATGCGCGCCGCACGGGAAGCGCAGAACGGCCTCGCCGTCACGCTGACCAACCTCAACGCCACCACTGACGGCCTGACCGAACTCGAAGCCCAGGGCCGCCTCGCACGCAACGGTCACAACGAAGTGGCCCACGACAAGCCGCCTCACGCCCTCATCCAACTGCTCAAAGCCCTGAACAATCCCTTCATCTATGTGCTGCTGACCCTGGTCGGCATCAGTTTTTTCACTGACTACTGGCTGCCGATCAGCAACGGTGAAGCAGATGACGCCGACCTGACCAAGGTCATCATTATCATGACCATGGTCAGCCTCAGCAGCCTGCTGCGGTTCTGGCAGGAATACCGCTCGGCCAAGTCCGCCGAAGCCCTCAAGGCGATGGTGCGCACCACCGCTACCGTGCTGCGCCGCGAGCACAAGGACGGCAAATCGGTGCTGCGTGAAGTGCCGATGCGCGATCTGGTGGCCGGCGATATCGTTCAGTTGAGCGCTGGCGACATGATCCCGGCCGACATCCGCCTGATCGAATCCCGCGACCTGTTTATCAGCCAGGCTGTGCTGACCGGTGAAGCCTTGCCGGTCGAGAAGTACGACACCCTGGGCAATGTGGCGCAAAAGTCCGCCACCAGCACCGCGCCAGATCAGTCGAACCTGCTGGACCTGTCGAACATCTGTTTCATGGGCACCAACGTGGTGTCCGGCACGGCCATGGCGGTGATACTCACCACCGGCAACAACACCTATTTCGGCGCCCTGGCCCAGCGGGTTGGCGCTACCGATCGCGCACCCACTTCATTCCAGACGGGCGTCAACAAAGTCAGCTGGCTGCTTATCCGTTTCATGTTCGTCATGGCGCCGCTGGTGTTGTTCATCAACGGGTTCACCAAGGGCGACTGGACCCAGGCGCTGCTGTTCGCGCTGTCGATTGCAGTAGGCTTGACCCCGGAAATGCTGCCGATGATCGTCACCTCGACCCTGGCCAAGGGCGCGGTGTTCCTGTCGCGTAAAAAAGTCATCGTCAAACGCCTCGACGCGATCCAGAACTTCGGCGCCATGGACGTGCTGTGCACCGACAAGACCGGCACCCTGACTCAGGACAAGATCTTCCTCGCACGCAATGTCGACGTCTGGGGTGAAGACTCCGATGACGTGCTGGAAATGGCCTACCTCAACAGCTACTACCAGACCGGCCTGAAAAACCTGCTGGACGTGGCGGTGCTCGAACACGTGGAAATCCACCGTGAACTGAAAGTCGGCACAGCGTTTCGCAAGGTCGACGAGATCCCGTTCGACTTCACCCGCCGACGCATGTCGGTGGTGGTCGCCGAGCGCGATCATTCGCACCTGCTGATCTGCAAAGGCGCGGTGGAAGAAGTGCTGGCGGTGTGCACGCGGGTGCGTCATGGCGTTGTTGATGAAGCGTTGAGCGATGAACTGTTGGCACGGATTCGTCAGGTGACCGCATCGTTCAACGCCGAAGGACTTCGTGTCGTCGCCGTCGCCGCACGGCCAATGATTGAGGGGCGCGACACCTACAGCCTGGCGGATGAACAGGCGCTGACGCTGATCGGTTACGTGGCGTTTCTCGATCCACCCAAGGAAAGCACCGCGCCGGCCCTCAAAGCCCTTGCCGCTCACGGCGTGGCCGTGAAAGTGCTGACCGGTGACAACGAACTGGTGACCGCGAAGATTTGTCGCGAAGTCGGCCTGGAACAGCAAGGCCTGCTGATGGGCAACGACATCGAGCGCATGAGCGACGCCGAACTGGCGGTAGCGGTGGAGACCACCAACGTTTTCGCCAAACTCACCCCGTCGCACAAGGAACGCATCGTGCGTTTGCTTAAGGGCAACGGCCATGTGGTCGGTTTCATGGGCGACGGCATCAACGACGCGCCAGCGCTGCGCACCGCCGACATCGGCATCTCGGTGGACAGCGCCGTCGACATCGCCAAGGAAGCAGCGGACATCATCCTGCTGGAGAAAAGCCTGATGGTGCTGGAGGAGGGCGTACTGGAAGGGCGCCGGACCTTCGCCAACATGCTCAAGTACATCAAAATGACCGCCAGCTCGAACTTCGGCAACGTGTTCTCGGTGCTGGTGGCCAGTGCGTTCATCCCGTTCCTGCCGATGCTGCCGATGCACCTGCTGGTGCAGAACCTGCTCTATGACATTTCGCAGATCGCCATCCCGTTCGATAACGTCGACGAGGACATGCTGAAAACACCACAACGCTGGCAGCCGGCGGACGTCGGGCGTTTCATGCTGTTTTTCGGACCGATCAGCTCGATCTTCGACATCACCACGTTTGCCTTGATGTGGTACGTCTTCGACGCCAATACCCCGGACCATCAAACCCTGTTCCAGTCCGGCTGGTTCGTGGTCGGGCTGCTGACCCAGACCCTGATCGTGCACATGATCCGCACACCGGAAATCCCGTTCCTGCAAAGCCGCGCAGCGATGCCACTGATGGTGATGACTGGAATTATCATGGCCGTCGGCATCTTCTTGCCGATGGGACCACTGGCGCACTACTTCAAATTGCAGGCGCTGCCGTCGCTGTACTTCGTGTTCCTGCCGGTGATTCTGCTGGCGTACATGGGCCTGACGCAGGCGATGAAAGGATTTTATGTTCGCCGGTTTGGCTGGCAGTAATGCTGCCAAACGTAGGAGCTGCCGCAGGCTGCGATCTTTTGATTTTGATCTTCTGGCGCAAATTGCCGAGAAGCCAGATCAAAAGATCGCAGCCTGCGGCAGCTCCTACAGAAGTACCGTGTTCGGACGTTTTTTTGACTTTAACTTCCCAGTTCACCGGAAGATGGGCGCGGTTTTTAGGAAAAGTCCTACAGAAAGCTCGACGGGTCTTCCGTAGCCTTGCGCCCTCACGAATCTGACACTCTCCTGGGGGCCCACGTTGTCGAACAAAGCCTTACGTATCCTGATCGCCGACGAGTTGCATTTTCACCGCATGAAGGTCGAGCGACTGTTCAATCAACTCGACTACTACCGGATAGCACCGGTGCACAGCCTTGAAGAGCTGTTGACCCTGGTCGAATACGGTTGCGAGCCATTTGATCTGGTGGTCATCAATGCCTCGCTGGCGGGCGGAGCGTTGAACCTGTTCGATTTTTTCCTGGATAACAAACAGGTTCATCACGCCTTGATCTATGACGGTCAGCAGGCGCAACTGCCGCCCATTCCTGCCTGCGTTCAACAGACGGTCGAGGTGAGCCACGCAATGCTGCCTGATCTGGCGTCCATTGCGCGGCTGATGGCGATCATCGACCCTCGTCTACCGTTCGTCGGTACTGTCATTTCTGTCAGGTAGTTGCGCCCGGTTTTCCATGCAAAAGTCTTTGCGCAGCCGGTGCGTTCAACCGGGCCGGGCTCATGGGCATTGATTGCTCAATCGTCGTTGTTGTTGCACAGGGAGTTGCCATGAAGTCAGTGCTGATTGTGGACGATCATCCGGTGGTTCGCGCCGCAGTCAAAATCGTACTGGTGCAGGAGGGTTTCAAGCAGATATACGAAGCGGCGAGTGGTAATGAGGTCTTGCCGAAGATCCGCGAACACAAGCCTGATCTGGTGGTACTGGATCTGGTGATGCCCTCGCTCGACGGGCTGGATGTGCTGGCGCGGATCAAGACCAGTGGGGTGCCCTGCCGAGTACTGGTCTTCACGTCCCAGGAACCCATGTTTTATCAGGATCGTTGCATGCACGCCGGCGCCGCAGGCTATATCGCCAAGTCCAATGACTTGCAGCATTTGCACAGAGCCGTGCACGCCGTGATGGGCGGTTACACCTATTTCGCCCAGCTACCCTCGGCGTCGGTGTCGCTGAACTCGATACAACTGAGTGAAAAACAGATGATCGATAAACTCTCCGACCGGGAACTGACGATCTTTCAGCATCTGGCCCGGGGCATCAGTAACAAGGCGATCGCTGAAGTCATGCACTTGAGTCACAAGACCGTCAGCACCTACAAGACCCGTCTGGTTGGAAAACTCAACGTGGAATCGGCGGTGTACCTGAGGGATTTTGCCAAGCGTAATCATCTGATCTGAGTGAGCCCGATCATGCGCGATTGTTTGTGGGCTCTGTTGCTGTTCTGTGGACTGGGAGCACCGGTGACGGCGGCCGATGAGCCAACGCTTTTGCATGTGCTGGGGCGTTCCGCGGTGGAGGGTTATCAGGTCCAGCTGGATGAAAAAGACTGGCAGTGGTTGCGTGGCAAACGAGTCTTGCGCCTCGGGGTGTCGGGGCCGGACTACCCGCCGTTCGAGATCACGCGTAACGTTGATGAGCTGGAAGGCATCACCGCAGACTATGCCGCACTGTTGGGGCAACTGCTGCACGTAAAAATCGACGTGCTTCGTTATCGCACGCGCGAGGCGGCCATGGATGCGCTCAAACGCGATGATCTGGACCTGCTCGGTACGTCCAACAACTTCGAGGCGGCTGACCCCGAGCTGACCCGATCCAGCGCCTATGCCGAGGATCAGCCGATGCTGGTTACCCGCGTGGACGACTGGATGCCCGTCGACCTCGCTGGCAAACGCATCGCCATGGTCGATGACTATCTGCAGGCGCAGACTGTCGAAGCCTTCTATCCCGATGCGAGCTTGCAACGCTACCCCTCCGCACTCGACGCGATCGGGGCGGTGGCGTTCGGGCAGGATGATGTGTACCTCGGGGACTTCATCAGCGCCAATTACCTCATCAATAACAACTACCTCAGTAACGTACGCCTGGTAGGGCCTTCCGGCCTGGACGCCAATCCGTTCGGCTTTGCCTTGAGCCGGGGCAACCCACGTCTGAAGAGCATTGTCGATAAGGCGCTGGCGGCGATCTCCATGGATCAGCGCATGGCCATCGAGCAGCGCTGGAGTGCCGGAAGAGCCAACATGGCGGGTCAAGAGCGAGTACGTTTGAGCGCCAGTGAACAACGTTGGCTGGATCAACATCCGACGGTGGAAGTGGGTGCCATCGAGAGCTTTGCACCGCTGACTTTTTACGATGCACAGGGACAACTCAGCGGGTTGACCGCGCAATTGCTGACGCTGATCAGCCAGCGCAGCGGCTTGACCTTCAAGGTGCAGCGGGGTAACTCCCTCGATCAGCAGATCCAGCAACTCAAGGACGGCAAGATCGACGTGTTGCCGGTGGTCACGCCCGGCATCGAGCGCGAAGTCGATCTGCGTTTCACTCGGGCCTACTTGAACAATCCGTTTGTACTGGTCAGTGCGACCACCCCGGGAAGCCCCAGGACCCTGGATGATATGGCCGGTAAACGCCTGGCGATTTATCGCGGTCATCCGTTGCTCGGGTTCATCCGCGCTCGGGCGCCAAATGTACGTCTGGTCGAAGTGCAGAGTCCGGCGCAGGGCATGGAATGGGTGATCAAGGGCCAGGCCGACGGGGTAGTCAGTTCATTGATCGTGGCTCGGTATCTGATCACCCGGCAATACCGCGAGCGTCTGCGGATCAGCAGCACCGTGGGTGATGAACCGGCGCGTATCGCTCTGGCCACCAGCCGTGGTGCGCTGGAGTTGCACTCGATTCTGAACAAGGCACTGCTGAGTATTTCGCCCCGGGAGATGGATGAGCTGTTGGCCCGCTGGAGCAATGATGTGGTGGTCGATGACAGCTACTGGCTGCGTCATCGCCAAGGCATTCTCCAGGCGTTTGCCGCTGCGGGCGCTTTGCTGTTGCTCGCACTGGCCTGGATTGCCTGGCAGCGTCGGCAGATAACTCAACGCCAACACCTGCTCGGGCAATTGCAGGATGCCAAGAACGCCGCCGACGATGCCAACCGCGCCAAAACCACCTTTCTGGCGACCATGAGTCATGAAATCCGCACACCGATGAATGCCCTGATCGGCATGCTCGAACTGGCGCTGAAGCGAGCGGAAGAAGGCTTCACTGATCGCTCCGCCATCGAAGTGGCATCCAACGCCGCACAGCAATTGCTGGCGTTGATCGGCGACATCCTGGACATCGCCCGCATCGAGTCCGGGCATTTGTCGCTGACCCCTGAGCGGGCCAATCTACGCACGCTGGTGGAGTCGGTGTGCCGGGTTTTCGAAGGCCTGGCACGGCAGAAAAACTTGCAGTGGCGGGTCGAATTGGCCGAACACAGCGATCGTGACGTGTTAGTCGACCCCACGCGCTTCAAGCAGGTGCTGTCCAATCTGCTGAGCAACGCGATCAAGTTCACCGGTGAAGGTGAGGTGAGTCTGACACTGCAAGTAGAGCCCGGTGTGTCGGGGCATCTGGCAGTCAGTGTGCGTATTGAGGACAGCGGCATCGGTGTCAGTGTGGTCGATCAGCAACGACTGTTCAGCCCGTTCGTGCAGGCCGGTAACAGCCAGCAGTCAGGCCACAATGGCTCCGGTCTGGGACTGGTGATCAGCCGCACTCTGTGCGAAATGATGGGCGGCCGATTGCAGCTCGACAGCGTCCTCGGACTGGGTACGCAGGTCGACATCAGCTTTGATCTGATTGCGTTGCAACCGTTGACCTGCGGCGAGTGGGCGGATAGCGGATTGCAGGTGGCCACTCGGCTGCTGACGATTCTGGTGGTCGACGATTACCCGGCCAATCGATTGTTGCTCTCACGGCAGCTGAGCTACCTGGGGCATCAGGTGCTGGAGGTTGAGGATGGCGAGCGTGGTCTTGCGCAGTGGCGCGAGCATGAGCTCGATTTGGTCATCACCGATTGCAACATGCCGGTGGTCAATGGTTATGAATTGGCGGGTGCGATACGCGATGAAGAGCGCGCTAATGGCTTGCCACCCACGCTGATTCTTGGGTTTAGCGCCAATGCGCAGCCGGAGGAAAAGATCCGTTGCCTTGAAGCGGGCATGGACGACTGTCTGTTCAAACCGATCCGGCTGGCAGATTTGAGTGCCTGGCTGGCGTCCCGATTTGTGAATGAGCCGCCAGCGCCGGTTGAAGAGCAAGCAACGTCCGAGATCGACTTGACCGGCCTGGAGCTCTACGTCGGTGAAGACCGGACGCTGATCAATCAGTTGTTGCGCGAACTGGCCGAGACCAATCGCTACGATCGCGATGATCTGCTTGCAGCGCACGTCAGTGGCAATCGTCACCGGCTGCAAGACCTGGCGCACCGCATCAAGGGCGGTGCGCGAATGGTCCGTGCAGAGCGTTTGATCGAGTGCTGCGAACATCTGGAGTGTGCCTGCGCCGAAGGGCGCGCGGCGTTGATCGACGTGGCAGTCGATCAATTGCAACACGCCATGGCACGCCTGGATCAGAGCCTCAAGAGAGACTGACGTTTAATCCCAGTGGGGCGCGATGCCTTTGGGAATGGACACGAGTATCCCCGGCTGCACCGGGGGATACACCCCAACCTCAGCTGTACTGGAAAAAACCCGAAATCTGTATCTCTCCCCGCGTAGGAAAATTCGCCAGTATTTCTACAAGCCTTGGCGAGCCAATGAATGGCTCTACTTTGCACCCCGCAACACGCTCGACGACTTACAGTCGGCAGAGCGCAATACCTGATTTTTTGAATAGATCGGCGTCCACCGCAAGGTCACTTCCTGTCCAGCTAAAAAATCTAAAAACAAACCCAACAGGCGAACTGCTTTTACTGCTTTTCAGACATTCCAGGATGAATGCTGGCGCCCCCGTGCGCCCGGCATAAGAGGCGAAACGGACGACGTATGATCAAGCAACTTATCAATGAAGATAGTTATGTGCAGATTGGGGATCTTTGCAGCGCAACGATCCAACTGAAAATCGAAGGACTGAATCCTGCCGGATCAATAAAACTCAAAACCGCCCACGCCCTCGTTACGGATCTGGAAAACCAGGGCCGGATTACCCATAAAACTCGGCTGGTCGAATCTTCGTCGGGGAATCTGGGGGTCGCGCTGGCCATGGTCTGCGCCGCCAAGGGTTACAAGTTTGTCTGTGTGATCGACCCCAATATTTCTGCGCCGAACAGAAAGCTCATGCAGGCACTGGGTGCCGAGATGATCATGGTTGATCAGCGTGACGAGAACGGCGGCTACCTTAATTCGCGCATTCGTTTGATCGAGCAAATGGTCGCGCAAAACCCGGACTACATC
>NZ_JBBWCB010000384.1:0-239 GCF_039888995.1 Pseudomonas rossensis
TGACGGTGTAGCTGACCGTCGGCACCGTGCCGTTGTAGTTGGCGGCCGGAGTGAAGGTGTAGGCGCCGTTCGTTCCGATCACCAGGGTACCGACATTGGCGATGGTCGCGGTTTCACCGACCTGGTACTGAGTACCGCCGACCGTGAAATTAACTACGCTGACCGGGCCGTCGACGCTGCTGGTGCCGGTGAGCACGCTGCCGTTGACTGGGGCGTCTTCGCTGGTGGTTACGGTTTCG
>NZ_JBBWCB010000385.1:0-239 GCF_039888995.1 Pseudomonas rossensis
TACGTGTTGTGCTCTTTCTTCTTTGCCATGTTTGTTTCCTCGCGTTGTAGGGCGATCAGTTCTCGCCTTTGCGCCCGAGTCATCAGGCTGCGATTTCCGAAACTTGCACACTGCAGCAGTAGGCTACGCTTACAGCAGCTCATTGCACACGATGCTCGCGTCTGCAGGTTTTGGTTTTCTCTGGAGAGCGTCTGCAACAGCTATTTCAGACAGGCCCAAACAATTCACGCAGGACTACG
>NZ_JBBWCB010000386.1:0-239 GCF_039888995.1 Pseudomonas rossensis
AGGCGTCAATGCGCCACGGTGGCAGTCTAATCAGCCAACGACAGCGAGGGCGAGTCCATGAAAAAGCATACTTCGATTGATCAATCCCTGTCTTCTTCCGATTTGTCGGCCTGCACAACTGTGGCGGTCGATCTGGCCAAGCAGGTCTTTCAGGTCGCCGGTGAAGACGTCCTCGGCCAGGTGCACTACGAGCAACGGATCAAGTCGCGCGAGGCGTTTTATGAGTTTCTCCGCCAGTT
>NZ_JBBWCB010000387.1:0-239 GCF_039888995.1 Pseudomonas rossensis
ATGTGTTGGCCCTGCGGGGATCGGCCACAAGGCGTGGTGGATCGCCCGCGCGACGTGGCGCTTCGCTGACAGAGATATCCTGGCCGGTCACGTAGCGCGCGGTATCTATCACTTGCTGTACTGAGAAACCTTGACCGTTACCGAGGTTGAACGCGGTGCTTGCACCCCCTGCCAGCAGATAATCCACGGCAAGTGCGTGAGCTGCAACGAGGTCGACAACGTGGACGTAGTCGCGAATG
>NZ_JBBWCB010000388.1:0-239 GCF_039888995.1 Pseudomonas rossensis
GTGTCGTTGAACGCCGTGCCAATCACCTTCTCGATATTGAGCAAGGTATCGCCTTCGGCATCACCGCCAATGCCGGGCTTGCCCGTACCGGCGCGGATATCGACGTTGATCGCGGCCGCGGAACCAGAGTAGTCCACGGTGTCGAAACCGCCGGCGCCGTCGAAACCGATGACTCGACCATCCGCGACAAAACGGTCGTCGTAGTTCGAACCACGGATCACTTCGATATCGGTATAGGT
>NZ_JBBWCB010000389.1:0-239 GCF_039888995.1 Pseudomonas rossensis
TATACCGATATCGAAGTGATCCGTGGTTCGA
The DNA here is from genome assembly GCF_039888995.1 of Pseudomonas rossensis. NCBI lineage: Bacteria > Pseudomonadati > Pseudomonadota > Gammaproteobacteria > Pseudomonadales > Pseudomonadaceae > Pseudomonas > Pseudomonas rossensis. Next base: position 32 of record NZ_JBBWCB010000389.1, read on the forward strand.
ACTACGACGACCGTTTTGTCGCGGATGGTCGAGTCATCGGTTTCGACGGCGCCGGCGGTTTCGACACCGTGGACTACTCTGGTTCAGCAGCCGCGATCAACGTCGATATCCGCGCCGGTACGGGCAAGCCCGGCATTGGCGGTGATGCCGAAGGCGATACCTTGCTCAATATCGAGAAGGTGATTGGCACGGCGTTCAACGACACCTT
>NZ_JBBWCB010000390.1:0-239 GCF_039888995.1 Pseudomonas rossensis
GCTGAAGGTGTCGTTGAACGCCGTGCCAATCACCTTCTCGATATTGAGCAAGGTATCGCCTTCGGCATCACCGCCAATGCCGGGCTTGCCCGTACCGGCGCGGATATCGACGTTGATCGTGGCCGCTGAACCAGAGTAGTCCACGGTGTCGAAACCGCCGGCGCCGTCGAAACCGATGACTCGACCATCCGCGACAAAACGGTCGTCGTAGTTCGAACCACGGATCACTTCGATATCGG
>NZ_JBBWCB010000391.1:0-239 GCF_039888995.1 Pseudomonas rossensis
AGGCGTCAATGCGCCACGGTGGCAGTCTAATCAGCCAACGACAGCGAGGGCGAGTCCATGAAAAAGCATACTTCGATTGATCAATCCCTGTCTTCTTCCGATTTGTCGGCCTGCACAACCGTGGCGGTCGATCTGGCCAAGCAGGTCTTTCAGGTCGCCGGTGAAGACGTCCTCGGCCAGGTGCACTACGAGCAACGGATCAAGTCGCGCGAGGCGTTTTATGAGTTTCTCCGCCAGTT
>NZ_JBBWCB010000392.1:0-239 GCF_039888995.1 Pseudomonas rossensis
AATAACGGCACCTCGAACCAGCAGCGCTTTGGAGCCACGTTCACAGGACACGACGGGGCATCTCGCGAGGTGTATGCCGTGTTTCAGCTCGACACCCTTATCAGCACGGGCTACAGGGGTCCTGAGACGCGAGGTGAACTGATCTCTGCCGCGTCAACGAATCCCGCTCGCCTGGCATCCCCGCCCAGGAGACCACACTATGACCCGACGCAAGCGCAGAGGGACGACCGTGCCGGACA
>NZ_JBBWCB010000393.1:0-238 GCF_039888995.1 Pseudomonas rossensis
TGCCGCATGCGCAGTCAGTAACCGACTATGAAGCATTGCTGCCGTGGAACTGCTCACCGGAAATGCCACGGTAAACGGGAAGCGCATCTGACGGTAGGTGTGCTTCATGGATCGCATACGTGGTAACCGACACCAGCCAACGCTGGAATATTTCGCCGCACTTGCTTTCACCGATCAAAAACGTACAAGCGGGCACGGTGGTGGATATCAAGCCACAAAAAATGAAGTAGCTACGCCG